>WOZB01000119.1 GCA_011620445.1 Anaerolineaceae bacterium
TGAATAGCTCATTGGTTTCACCGCTGGCAAGGTCGTACGCAAACACCTTCCAGGGCGAGCCCCCGGTGTAAGGGGCTCCAAAGTAAAGCCGGGAACCGTCCGCAGCCCAACCCACGATGGTCTCGTAACTCAGACCGGAGACTTGGCGGTTATTGCTCCCATCGGTATTGACTACGAAAACGCCGTTGATCGCGCTTCCGCTCGAAGCAATATAGGCAATCTGCTTGCCGTCTGCCGACCAGTGGTAGTCGATTCCGGAGATGCCGGCAAGGGTGCGCACCGACTGGCTGGTCAGATCCATAATGTGGATATCCACCGCAGTATTGGAGAAGGGCGAGTAGGCGACTTGGCTGCCATCCGGGGATAGCGCTCCCCAGGCGGCGTCGGCTGCCACAACCAGTTTGGAGCTGCCGTCAAGATTGTAGAGCATCAATCCCCACTGGTCGCCGCCCTCCAGTTGTTGGTAAACGAGGGCCTTCCCTTTAGCTAGCTCGGAAGGCAGCGAGCTGAGGCCGGCAAGCGAGCTGGCTTCCAGGCACACCCCTGGCTGCGGGGTTGGGAAACCGGCATGAGGATTGACAGGAGTCCACTGGCCCTGCCAGGTCAGCGTGCCCCCGGTCACAACCAGGTTGGAAAGAATCACCCTCAGCACACCGGTGGGCATTTGGGCATAGCTCACGCTCACGCTGTCCATCCCCACCGGCGAGGATCCTCCGCCGCCGCCCACGGCTGTGTGCCCGGCGATTTCCACGCCGACGTTGTAGACCCCGTCACCCTGGATGCGGAATGAATAGCCGTTGTGCGGGTGTGCGGTGATCGAGACCAGTTTCAAAGTGTGACCAGCGAGTTGAATGTCCTGGTTGAGTTTCCATTCCTGGCCGGGTTGCGGGTTGGGCCCGGCATCGAAGGTGAACTCGGCCGTTGCATTGGGATCAGCCTGGTGATATTCTAAGCCAGAATAGGTTAGATTCAGTGGATAGGCCAACCCGGCTGCCCTAAACTGCATGAGCCAATAAGATCCATTCGGGTCAAGACCCAGCAAACTACTATCCACATCCGTGGGATAGTTGAAAGCTACTACCTTCCCATTTGTATCTTTAATTTCACCTTGTGCAAATACCACCTGATCTCCAGCTGAGCCCTGGGATGGGACCTGCGCGACCAGAATATATCCATCGCCGGTTTCAATTTCTTTAAGGATCTTTAACCGGTTATTCGCCTGTGCAGCGGGGGTTACTCCTTCCCCTGCGGGCTGCGAAAGGGTTTCTGGGGTCAAACTGGCTTGAGGCGAAGGGGAAAGATCGATCACCGGCATGACGGTCATATCTGGGGGCGCCGCCACGAATTTAAGCGGCAGGATCCAATTGGTGGGGGTTGTTTCAGGCAAGGTATTGAAAATGCAAGGCATCATATAGGTAGCGGCATTGATGTTGGCTGGAATCGGGGAGTCCTCTTCCAAGCGAGTTCCATCCTCCAGAAGCAGGTAGGGCTTGTCGAGACAGCCGGTTACGTCTTCCCGCTTTGGATAGGCTGAACCGGGCACGCCAAAGATGCGGTACTCAATTTGGGTATGGTCGGCCGTCAGGGTAGCCGAAACAACCGTGATAGAGACACCCTCCCGGGTGACTGTCACCGGCTCTGCCAGCACCCGGATCGGGGCGCTGGTGTCTACGATGCCCACGCCAGGGATGTAACCGAATAGCTTGAGGAACTCAGCGTAGACGCGCTGCGGACCAATGACCAGTGTAGTGACGACCATGATGAGGAAGACGGCAAAGGCAATCGCCCACGCAGGTCGCAAAGAGAAAGGACGATGGACTTTGCGTTGAACCGCGGCCTCCTGAATTAAGCGATTCTGTAAACTCTTGATAAATTCTTCATCCGCCTGCGGAACTGCGGTCGCTGCACGAATTTCCTCTTCGAATTGAAGAGTAGGAATAAAATCAGACATGAGAGTCCTCCAGCTGAGCTTTTAACCGGGCCAGCAGCCGGTAGAAAGATTTCTTGACGGTATCTTCTTTTTTACCAAGCAAATACCCAATTTCAGCAAAATTCAACTCACCTACGTAGCGTAGGCGGATCAACTCTTGCTCCTCTTCGGGTAATTTGTTGATGAGTCCAGACAAGGCGGTGATCCTTTCAGTTTTGATCACCTGGGTTAATAGGTTGGCATCCGTGGAGATAAATTCCACCTCAATTAGGGATGTCTCTTTCCGTTGTTTACGGAAATAATCCATCGCCTTGTTACGAGCGATTGAGAAAAGCCAACTCGCGAAATATCCGTCGTGTTTATACTTTTGTATTTGCTCCAAGGCCGCTAAGAAGGTTTGCGCTGTTGCGTCTTCTGCTTCTGGAATATTTCGTATGCGGCTATATAAGTATCGATAGATAGGCTGGGCATACAGCAAGTATAAATCCCCAAACTTTAGTGGATCTTGTCTGGCTGCTTCGATCATCTGCGTTACTGACTTTTCCGTCAGTTCGGTCTTTAATTTTGTTGTCAGTGTTTCTTCAACCATGAGGCTCCTTTTACCCGGGTTCATTGGTTTTGAGCTCTATATATAAATCGCACAATCCGAAGAAAAGGGACAAAGTTATTCGAGGAAATTATAATTCCCGTAGAAATTGGGTTCTTTAGCGCATCTTCAGGATGCGAATGAAATTGTTTCCTACCGTTTTAAATTTCTCAACAACCCATAGAAATTCCCAACTGTCCCAATGACCAAGCTTATGCAGTTACAGTTGACCACCACGGAAATATCTAGCGGCGCTTGCAAATTTCGATTCACAACAAAGCGGGGTCGTCGTGAATAGCCAGACAACCCCGCTAGATATGAATCAGGCTACCTTTCAGTGAGGAGTGTTACGGTTCAGTAGTTGTCATTCTTGCCGGTTCAGTTTCGTTCGACCACCTGAAGAGAGGCAGCAATTTTCATCACTTGTCTCAAAGGGAGATTGGAGAGGATTTCTAGCCTGATCTCTCCAATCTGCCAAGTCAACCGAACACCGCCGGTATACTGGACCGGATTGAGGTTAACTTGCCCACTCGGCTCAGGCTGGGCTCCACCATCCTTGGCCAAAGGAATACTTGCATCTATCTCTCCGGACAACCCAGTAAGCAAAACGGCGGATTGATCATTTACTTTAACTGCGCTGCCTACAGGTAGAGTTTCGCTCGTTAGCGCTTTTCGCTCGGTCAGAATTACAAATTGGTTGTCTTTGTTGATGGTGAGCTTTAACGTATCAAGACCCGTAACCTCGTCTTTGTAAGAATCGGGGACCATTACCCAATCCCCAATCGGTAGATAGGTCGGATAGAGAGGGACAAATCCCCAGGAACCGTCACTGAACAATCCAACGGACACCTTACTGTGAGGAGTCAGAAATGAGAACACAGAGGTCTGTCCGCTAATCCAATCAGTCACCTGAGCCCGAACAGTAGGGATAAATGCTGTCGCTGCGATGGCTATTAGCGCCAGCATTAAAACTGTATAAAGTAAGGACTTCTTCATGGAAAACCCTCCTTTCAGGTTTCCAGTAATAGCTCCGATTTGGCGTTCTTGCGAGCCTAAACATAGGTGCGATTTGATCTGTGGCCACAGATTAATGGTGTTTCCTGGAGATTGTTCTTCAGCAATCTCTTGTAGAATCCAATGGGTTTGGTTTACTTTTTTCATCTGGTTTTCTCCTTCAATTTCATTTTAATGAGATGAGCAGGGTTCGCAGCTTTGCACGAGCTACACTCAAATGCCAACGGAGCGTTCCTGGTGCACAGTTTATCTGGTCTGCTGATTCTGCTGTGCTCATATTCAAAAAATAGTGGAAGACTACTGCCGCTCTCTGGGATGGTGAAAGTCGGGCTATTGCCTGTCGCATTTCCGCTACCAGCTCCTTCTGCTCGGCAGCATCCTCAGGTTCCCTAATATATTCGGTCAATTTTTGCAGCACAACTTCGTATTCCGCGTCTTCATCATCATTCAACGATATTTGTCGGCGTTGGCGGATTGCGGCTTTTATCGAATCGTTGACCACCATACGAACGAACCAGGGACGGAATGGGCGCGTCTCATCAAAACTCTGAATCTTATCGAAGGTACGAAGGAAAGCAGTTTGCACAATGTCCTCTGCCATCGCCCGGTCTCCAGTAATGAGACTTGCTGCTTGGGTGGCTTCGACTTGGTATGTTTCCACCAATATTTGCAATCCGGAGATATCTCCCGCTTTGAGTTGGGCGATAGCTTGTGCTTCATCCATAAATGCTCCTTGAATTCTGAAGTCGAACGCTCTCACTATTAATATCTTTAAAAACGAAAAATGTTGGGGTAAAAGTACTCAAAAAAAGCCTGGACAAACCTATTGTTTAGAAATTTTATTATGAAATTCCATTTCTTCTAATCTTGTGCGTGTTTCTTTAAATTATGATATTTGAGCAAACCAGGGAGATGCGATAGATCACAAAATGTGTAAGAAGTCACATTTTCCTGAAATGAAATGAAATTATGAGGGCTGTTAACGAGAATATAGTATCCAGGAGAGTTCAGGGCGTAATTGCAAGCCTACAGAAAAAGAGGGAAATTCCTTTTGTCATATCAATTTTTTGTGGAAAACTGTTGTTCGTTCTCTATCCATATTTCTCCTGCTATTTGGAGAAAGTTTGATGCTTCCATGTCGATTGCCATGCAGTACCGCTGAAAGACCTGCCTTCTTGGCCTTTTGTTTCAGCCGCTGTATTTGTCTGACCGACCGCTCCAACAATTGGGCTGCCGCTCGATTGGTGAATTTCTCTGCCAGGGATTGTTCAATCACGGCTATCTTGCGTGCTTCTTGTGTCAAGCTCCCACAAACTGTACCAATCATATGGAGGCAAATATTGGGCCTTCAAAACAAGCCAGGAATATGCCATATATGGCATCAAAGACAATAATATTAATGTTTAAACCGGGCATCAAAACCGTCAACTAGATGTGCACCTGGCCAACGGGATTCCGCAATATTTCTGAGTACTTCAGGCAAGCAACGCTTTGAGTTGGCGATGGGTGAGGCATGAACCAAGAACCAAAAGCATTTTCCAAATAGGGTCACTTTTTTATTGGAAGTGTCGGCCTTTTGGATGGTTACTTTTACTCATGTGCTGCAACTCCATACTTTACTATCAATTAGTAAAAAGATTTGAACCCATCAATCGCCCTCCTAACATGGAGAGCGATTGTTGTTTTGTGAAAAATGTTTCAGGTTTGTTTTTGATATCGTGATTACACAGCCGGGGTTAGTTCTTTGTCCTTTTTTACCCACTTCTTCAAGTAAAGCGCGTAAACCACACATAAGACAATGGAAGTAATTACAACATAAAACTCGATCGTCAGGTTGTTATTTGTAACGTTTCCGCTGATGTTGAGCAGG
>WOZB01000198.1 GCA_011620445.1 Anaerolineaceae bacterium
TTACGATTGTCTTACATCTCTATTCTCTGAGAGTTAAATATAATAATTGTCTTAACCCAAACGTAAGATTACGTTAAGTAAGTAATTTCCTAAGAATGTCAAAATCTACCCGTGAAGTCATGTCGATGCTCAGCGGGGTGACTGAAACATTGTGCTTGGCCGCCAGCACGTACACATCGCTATCACTTTCCACCGATTCTTCGTCCAGGCTGGAATAATAGCCAAAAATGGTGCCCTGCCCTTCGCTGGCAGCCTGGCTCACGTAGGGGTAATAGTAACGAATGCGCGATTGGCGGGTGATTTCCCAGGGGGTCTGCGGAGTGGCTTCGGCGGGCACGTCGATTTTGAGCACATCCACATCAAAAGGCAGCTTTTGGGAGAGCATTTTTTCAGCAAAGTAACCGCAAAAGTATCCGGCAGTAGCAAAATCCACGCTGTCGCTCAGGTCGTAGTGATGGGCGGGAGTGGTTTCGAGCGAAATGGCGATGGAAGGGATGCCTTCGCTGGCAGCTTCCAATGCGGCGCCCACTGTGCCGCTGATGGTAATGCCATTGGCAATGTTTTCGCCGTAATTAATACCAGCAACCACCAGATCGGGCTTCTCACCCAATTCCAAAATCCCATAGCGCACAGCCTGGGCGGGCGAGCCGCCAATGGCATAAACCGTCCACTCCTTGCCGTGCACGGTCAGGGGTTGAGGCCGGATGATTAAATCATGCGAGCGCGGGAAAGCCCTGCCCATGGCAGTCTGCTGTTCGCGCGGGGAAATCACTTCGACAAAACCAAGCTTCGAAAGCGCTTCGGCAGCCGCCCAGAGGCCCGGGGAGTCAATGGAGTCGTCATTAGTTAAAAGAATACGCGGGGTTTTATTGGTCATCGTTTCTATTTTACCTTTGGAGCTCTCTTTCTCAAAAGAAAGGGCCGCTATTGTTTTTCGCGGTAGTTATTCAGCAATTCCTGGGACGGAAAGAGCAAGGCATGCGGCTCACAAACACTTTTACAGAAACAGCAGCCTACCATGCACTGGAATGGCTCCACCACTACGATTTTCCCGTTTATGTCGCGCTCAAAAACCTCCCTGGCGCATGTGTCCATACAGGCACCGCAGTCGTTGCAAAGGGTTGGCGCAATGGTAGGAAACCAGGGGATTTGTTCCCGTGGATAACCGCGCCACTGGCCGTAATCCTTTTTCTCCCAGGCTTTGCCAGCCTGTTTACTGCGATAAAAACGGGTGTATTCCATCGCCAGGGCGTTGGCATACTCCATTTCTGTGGGTTTGGGGATGAAATTATGTTTGCGCACGCCGCCAAGCAAACGCTTGCGTAAATCTTCGGCGTTCGGGTCGACCCCTTCACTAAAAAGCTGCGTAAAAAGCTCTTCCAGGCCTAAAATTCCGGCTGGCGCGCCTGCAATCTGTAACATGCGGTAGCTTAAGTCGCCCATAATAATCCGAATCAGGCTCCTGCTTCAGAATCTACTGAGGAAGTCTTTGCCGCTTTCCCCTGGCAGAGGATGGCGGCCGCTTTGAGATGGCTGAGCATGGCAGTAACGCCATTGCTGCGTTGCGAAGACAGGTGCTTCCATAACCCCAGGGTATTGAAAATGGTTAGGTCGGCGTTTTCAACATCTTTGGCTGCTTGCCCGCTGAGCAGTTTTTCAAGAATGGCCACAATACCTTTAATGATTAATGAGTCGCTGTCAGCCTGGAACGAGATTTTCTCATCTTTGCAGGCAATGGCAAACCAAACGCTGGATTGGCAGCCATGCACTTTGTTATCGTCAGTTTTGAGTTCAGGGTCCATCGGCGGCAGGTTCTGCCCCAATTCAATCAGGTAGTCATAACGTTCTTCCCAGTTTTCAAGAACCGCGAAGTCGTCAATCAGGGATTGTTCGATTTCTGTGATGGTTGGCATACTACCTCTTGAGGATCTTCTGCACCCGATGAATGCCTTTGATGAGGGCGTCCATATCCTCTTTATTATTGTACAGCGCCAGCGAAGCCCTTACCGTGCCGGGAATTTTCAGGGCATCCATGATCGGTTGGGTGCAGTGCTGACCGGTACGCACGGCGACCCCTTGCGTATCAAGGAGTATGCCAACGTCGTACGCGCTCACACCTTCAAGGTTGAACGGGATGATGCAGGAACGCTGCTTAGGGTTGCCGTAAATGACCACCCCGGGGATATCTGCCAGTTGTTCCAAACCGTACTGCAGCAAGCCATCCTCGTAAGCTTGCAGTTCTGAAAGGTCAAAACTTTCAAGATAGTCGATGGCTGCGCCCAATCCAATCGGCCCGGCCACATAAGGCGTTCCGGCTTCAAATTTGAAGGGCAGCACGTTGAAGGTCACTTTGGTTGAAGTAACCGAGTCGATCATCTCCCCACCAGAGAGGAACGGGGGCATGGCTTCAAGCCATTTTTCTTTGCCGTAGAGCACGCCAATACCCATTGGGCCATACATTTTGTGGCTGCTGAAGGCATAGAAGTCGCAATCCATCTTCTGGACGTCACGTCCCAGGTGCTGTACGCCCTGGGCGCCATCCACCAGAACGGGCACACCGGCTGCGTGAGCAAGGCGGATGACTTCTTCCACCGGGTTGACCGTTCCCAGGGAGTTTGAAACCTGGTTGAGGGCAACGATGCGTGTGCGTTCGTTCAGCATGTTCTTGAAAACTTCCAGGTTTAACTCACCATTTTCGTCGAAGGGAATCTCCCGGAATTTGGCGCCTTTGCGTTGGCAAAGAAGCTCCCAGGGGACGTAATTGCTGTGATGTTCCAATTGCGTGGTGATGACCTCGTCGCCTTCATGGATGAAAGCGTCGCCAAAGGAATATGCCACCAGGTTGATGGATTCGGTTGTGCCGCGGGTGAAGACGATTTGTTTCGGGTCTTCAGCGTTCAGAAACCTGGCTACTTTAGCCCGGGCATCCTCGTGGGCTTGCGTGGCTCTGGCAGCCAGGGCATGATTGCCCCGATGGATATTGGCGTTGTAGTGGCGGTAATAGTCATCCATCGCCTGCAGCACCAGCTCAGGTTTCTGAGTGGTAGCGGCATTGTCCAGATAGACCAATGGATGGTCGTTGACGGTTTCCTTTAAAATTGGAAAATCAGCGCGGGCTGATAGAATAGATCGGCTCATGGTCACTTCCTAATAATATCTGAAAATTGTACCAAACCAGTCCAAAATAATCATCCGAACGACTATACGTCATGGCGACTCACTCCTTGAATGGGTGTACAAACCTGACCCTTTTTCCTCTAAATTGGGTAGAATGTTAACAAGTTAGCATTGCGTCATTAAAATGCAAGTTCAAGCTGACCCTACCAATTGGAGGTAAGTGTGGCTGAAAAAATTCTGGTTGTGGACGATGAAGTTTCCTTGCAGGAAACGGTGGCCTATTCTTTAAAGAAAGAAGGTTACTCAGTAGAAATTGCAGGGGATGGCAATAAGGGTTTGGAGTTGGCAAGATCATTAAAACCAGATTTGATCATCCTGGATGTCATGCTGCCGGGAATGGATGGTTTTGAAGTTTGCCGAACCCTCAGGCACGAGACCAACATACCAGTTCTGATGCTGACTGCCCGTGATGACGAAATCGACCGGGTTGTCGGCCTCGAAGTTGGGGCGGATGATTACCTGGCAAAACCTTTCAGCATGCGCGAGTTGATAGCCCGTGTTAAAGCCTTGCTGCGCCGTGTGCGCCTTATGCGCGAAGAAGCAGAAACCAATACCCAGGAAGGCTTCCAGCCTAAGCTGATGACCTTCGGAAACCTTGTGATAGATATGACCCGGCGCGAAGTGCGCCTTAATGGCGAAGTGGTTCCCTGCAAACCCAAAGAATACGAACTGTTGACCTTCATGGGCCAGCATAAAGGCCGCGTTCTAACCCGCGAACTCATTCTCGAACGCGTCTGGGGTTGGGGATTCGTAGGAGACTCTAGAACGGTTGATGTGCATATCCGTTGGTTGCGGGAAAAGATTGAAGATGTTCCTGATAAGCCGCAGCGCATCATCACGGTAAGAGGAGCTGGTTACCGCTTCGAAGGCTAAATTATGAAGCGGCGCATTAGTTGGCGTTCCCTTCTGCCTTACATCGCTCTGGCTGTCTTGTTGCTTGCCTTGTTTTTAATGGCAACACTCATTCAGCGCCAGATTTGGGCTGAAGGAATTTTGGAGCACAGCAAGGTTCTGGCCTGGCCTTTCTTTGTGTATTCCCTCATTACGATCTTCATCGGCATCATAGTCGGTCTGCTTATGCGTAGAATCCGACAGTCTGGTCAATCCAGATCGCTGCACCAAATTTCGGTCAATTTGGAAGCTCTTGGGCAAAACCGATTTAAGGATATGGATCTCAAGGTTGATTTTGATCAGGATGAGGAGATAAAAGCTCTAAATCAGTCCCTGCAAACCGCTGCCAACCAAATAGAAATGCAAATTTCCCAACTAAACAAAGAACAGGTCATGCTCACCACGGTGCTCAGCCAAATGACCGATGGTGTTTTGCTGGCGGACCATTCCGGAAAAGTGGAACTTTTGAACAAGGCCGCTGAAGGTATTTTTAATATCACTGAAGCAAAAGCTATTGGCCGTTCTGTTGTTGAAGTTATGCGCCACCACGCCTTAATTGATCTTTGGGAAAAAACACTGCAGGGTGAGACCTCCTCAATTGCCTTTGAAATGGGCGTCGAACACAAATACTTGCAGGTGGTAGGCATTCCCTTGGGCGAGCGGCTGCCTGGCCGCTCCATGTTGCTATTCCAGGACCTGACCAAGACACACCAACTGGAACGGGTACGCAGGGATTTTATTTCCAACATCTCCCATGAATTGCGCACACCAATGGCCAGCCTGAAAGCCATCAGCGAAACCCTGTTGGACGGTGCACTTGATGATCCTATGCTCTCACGCAAGTTTGTGCTGCGCATGGATACTGAAGTTGACAACCTGACCATGATGGTCAACGAACTATTGGAGCTCTCACGCATCGAAGCCGGCCGCATGAATTTTGAATTCCAAAGGATTCAGCCCTGCAGTCTACTTTCAAAGGCCGTTGAACGCATGGCTTTGCAAGCTGAGCGCGCCGGGCTTGGCCTTTCCCTGGATTGTCCCGGAGATTTGCCGCAGATATTTGCCGATCAGGATCGCCTGGTCCAGGTGCTGATTAATCTCATTCACAATGCCATCAAATTTACACCGACAGGCGGTTCAATCGACCTCAGCGCCTGGGTGCATGACCGGGATGTCATTTTCAGGGTTCGGGATACCGGTGTTGGGATTTCGCCTAAGGACCAAAAAAGAATCTTCGAGCGATTTTACAAGGCGGATCGCTCCAGAGCAGGCGGTGGAACCGGACTTGGCCTTTCCATATGCCGGCACATAGTGGAGGCGC
>WOZB01000188.1 GCA_011620445.1 Anaerolineaceae bacterium
GCCGTTTCTATCGAAGCCGAACCTTCAGGTGCCGCTAAAGTACCCTGGGCTGCCGCCATTGTCTGAGCAACGGCTGTAGCAGGGTTTATGACCGGTGTGGTCCCTTGACAAGCGCTGAGTAAGAGTCCAATTGCGAGGAGTATCGTGATGAGGGTGCGGGCAGATTTCATGCGGCAATTTTACCTCATGCCGGCGTTACCATTTTCAAGTGGTATATTATTTGCAACGTTCATACAAAATTATCGAAGGATGAAATATGACTATACCTGCCAGCAATCCAGAACCTAACCGGATGGAGAATTTTGAAAAACTTCCTCCCCGCAAGATGAGCCTCGTTTTGCAGGATGCCAGCCCCGAGGAACTTAATTTTTTCACCAACCTGCTCGCTGAGCAGAATCAGATAAAACCCACTTATTATCTGCTGGTATCCGTCAGCCTTGTAGCCATTGTGCTGGGGCTGATTTTTAATTCTTACTACCTGGTAATGTTAGCCGCGCTGGTAGCCCCCCTTGCCTTGCCATTCATCGGGGTGGCCGTTCATGCAGCCAAACCTTCTCTCAAATCCGTTTTTCTGATGCTCTTGCAGCTGCTGATTACAGCCTCGCTGTATTACTTCAGTGGGCGTTTTGCCGCCCTGCTCACCCGCGCGACCCCCGAATCTCTGCCCCTGGCATTTTTGATTGAAAACCATTGGGTTTACTGGGTTGGCTCTGTTGCCGCTGCGGCACTGACCGGCCTTTTCCAAATACGACAATCGGAAGGCCGCCGGCTGAGTTCGGCCTTGTTGACGGCGCTGACACTGCTGCCCTTAGCCCTGATTGGTTGGCGCCATCAGGCAAATGGCTTCCAGCTTGCGGATTTTCTCTTACCCGGCATCCGCATCTTACTGGCACTTTATGCCCTCTGTATGGCTTTCTGGTTTTCTCACCTGCCTCCCCGCAAAGCCAGCGGTTGGGGAAGCTTCCTCTTGGTGACCTTTGGTTTGATCGCCCTTTTTGTACTTTCCATTCAACAGACCAACCAACAGCTACAGAACCTGGCCTTGAACCCGGAAGAGCCGACAGCTATTCCGCCGGCACCTACATTTGCTCCCATTATCATCAATCGGCCGACAGAAGTGGTCTTCACCATCGTACCCAGCAATACTCCCACCTTAACTCCAACAGCCACGCAGACCCCTGAACCGACCTTCACGCCCACTCCGGCACCTGTGAAGGTTTACGTTACAGCCTTCGATGGTATGTACGTGAGGACTGAACCCAATATCAGTTCGAGCTCAGGAATTGTTAGTTACTTACCTTACGGCAGCGAGATGACCTTGTTGAACGAGACTGTTTCTGCGGACAATTATTTATGGGCTAAGGTTCAACTGGAAGATGGCGAAATTGGCTGGACTCTGGCAGACTTCCTGGAACCGGTGGGTAATTAGCTAAGAATTAACTCGAGATTGTTGACTGGCAGCCGCAGGAGCGTATCTTCATCTATGCGCAACAAAGCGGCTTGGGCCAATGCGCCGCTGGCAAAGCTTTCAGGCTTAACCGAAATTTCCTCAACCTTGGCAAGTAAGCCTTGGTAGGGTTTGCCCAACAGCCGCACCGTCGAACCAAGCTCCAGCCGCGGAAGGCTTTTCGGCAACAATGGGTGACTTTCCTGGTCCCAGACTCGGAACAGAACCGGTCTTTCAGCATAGCCTGAGCGGGCTTTTGGTTCGAGGATGACAATCATGCCCAGCATATCCATCAGCAATGCACGGCTGAGCTCGTCAAGTGTTGCTTCACCTGCACCCATCATTAACAGCACTGTGAAGGGCAAATCTTCTGAAAATATTGGCACCCCAGGGGCGGCAGAAGCCAGAACCAGGGCAGCCAGTTCCAAGCCCTTAAGACGTTCCCAAAGTTTGGTGGTCAATGGACCATCCAGCCACAGGACTGTCCCCTTGAGGTTCTTCTCCACTTTTCGGGGTTGTTTAGTGAGTTCTTCAGGTTCCAGCCTGACAAAAGGACCTGAGCAGCGTTTGCCATAGAGTAATTGCCCCTGCACAACCATGGATTGATTGGCCAGCAGCGCTCCTTTACCGGTCAGGATCTGGCTGATGACACCGTCATACGGAGCGCGCGCAACCAGTTTCTTTTCTCCATAAGCCAGGGTAAGCCGACCCTCACGGGCAAGAATCAAGGCCCCATTTTCTGAAGCCCACAAATAGCGTGAAAAGAAGCCTTTCTTTCGGGCAACCATATCGCCTTCGTTGAGGGTGTCACCTTCCTTGCGCTGCAAGGTTTCGTCAATTTCCTCAGCTTTGATGCCAAATTCGTGAATCAGGTCAAAGAACTGATAGTGGTCCGGAAAACTGGCTTCAGCGATGGGGTCACCAGCCTTCACTTGTTGCCCTGTACGCACCAGAACCTTACCTTTGCATGGCAGGGAGACTTCAAGTTCCACTGGATAATCGCGGGAAAGAAGTAAAGTATCCATCAGCCTCCAAGCTCCGAAAGCCAATTAGCCATCACGGCCGCCCTGGCCCGGTCATCCCGGGGCATTTCCAGGGGGCGGCCGCGGGCATCAATAATTAGGCCTGTCTTGGGATGAATGCGGTTTAGGGTGCCGCCCACTCCAGCCGCACCCAAGCCCAGGTCACTTTCTTCCCTGGGTTTGAGAAGCAGATGCTGTTCTGTGTTGGCTTCCAGGTCCAGATGGCGCAGTTCTGATTTCAGGATGGTAAAGTTTTCTATTTGAGCTCCAAACTTATCCCTCAATTCCAGGTCGAGCACAGCTTGGCCGGCTTTCTGCGGACCGGTTACCGTAACCACCGTTCCCAGGTTGCGGAAGAGACCGGAATCGACCACCTGTACTGCCATCAACGGGTTTTGTGGTGCCAAAACACCCAGGGCCGTGATAACACCAATTTCGTCCAGCACATAAGTTGTTATGCCGTGCAGTTCAAGCCCATCCATGACAGCCAGCAGTAACTGTGGGTCTTTGCCAAAAATCGCCAGCGAGCTGCCCGTCAAAATAATTGGTTCGGGGGTGAAAGATTCATCAAAGTACCCGCGCTTGCGCCAAGCTTGAGCGCATTTGCCAAGGGCAATGCGGAACCAGCTTTGTTCAATCACCTGGTCTTCAACTGTAACTGGCACAAAACCTTTATGGGCTTGCTTATTAAGCAAATAGACCTGGTTAGCGCCTTTATCGAGCAATTGACTGTTAAAACGTTCAGGCTCATCCTGAGCATTAACTGTATAATCCCAGGGCTCGGGCAGCACAATGACCGGCCCAGAGCCCTGTGCAGATAAAGCGCTCATCAAGTCCGGTTCAAAACTGAGCAATAAGACAGGCTTTTGGGTTGTATTAATCCGACCCAGAAACGTAACCATGCGCCTTTGAGCAAGCAGACTTGGGATGCTCTGGCAATTAAGTTGCGTTTCAAGGCTTTGCAGGGCAGAAAACTCAGCCCGCCGAATGCGATGGAAAGCAGAAAGCATGGCTTCCATACCCGCGCCAAGATCCATCTGATCGGGAGCTGGCGCAATGTTGCCCCCCAGATGAAAATTGGGCTCACGGCTGAACTTTTTCTGAATTTCGGAAATCATAAGGGAATTACCAACGTAAACAATTTGGGGCGGCACGGAACGGTTGTGCGCCTTGAGCATCACGCCCAGATTATCCAGCGCGCCCAGTACTGGCTTGGTGCTGCCTTCTTCAAAACCGCCAGCGACAATAAACAGGTCCGCGTCTGTGCGCAGCAAGCTTTCCAGTTGTTCAACGACGTTCATTCCATCCTGAAGGTCCAGCTCGTCCACAATTTGGGTGTAAAAAGGGGCAGCAAGTGCCCGCGTGGCTTCCAATGAATAAACACTCGAAGCGCCTATTAAAACAGTACGGATGGGCTTGCCTGCGGAAATTGCCAGGCCGTAGGCTGTAACACAGTCTTCACCGGGCTTTACCTGGTCGAGCGCGCGTTCTGTAGCTTCAACCAGGTCGTCTTCAGTATCGAATTTTTCCGCCGCGTATGCCCGCAACTCAAAATTACCAGCCCGGTCATCAAAAAGCCAGGCTCGCGTTTCAAATGCAGCGATCTCAAGCCCAATGTAGTTTTGCATCAAAAGCCAAACCATCCCATCAAGAGATTTTGAATCCAGGCTATGCGGCCGATTAATGCCAAAAGAGCGGTGGCAAAAACACCGGCAAATATAGCTCCAAAACTGATACCGATGAAGATCTTACCAACCCCCGAAGCATTCTCAGAAAAAGGCACAAACCTGTCATTGCCATTGACAGTGCTAATGCGGTGGTCAAAATACAGCAAGACAGAAATGACACCCAGCAGCATGGCCGCTGCTTCTACCAATGCCATCCAATCCGGAAGGTTGTTTGTATAGAGCAATTCTGGGCTGAAGTGATTGATGATCGCCAGCAATTGAGGCGCAAGGGTTCCACGCGCCAACCCAAAGATGCTGACCGCGGCAATCAAACCAACCAGGAAAGCCAGGGGCATACGCACCAGGTGGTTGAACCTGCCGAGAAAAGCCGTCAGCAGCAGGAGGATGACCAGGCAGGCCGTCAGGCTCAGGTAGAATACGCTTCCGCTGCCAGAAAGGAGCGGCTGCAACAGGTGCGGAATAAGGACGAATTGAATGAGAAGTGCTGTCGCATAACCGGCTCCAACACCGATCAACAGGTGCATCGACAACTTGAAAAAGATGTTGTCACCAGCCAGGTACGAAAATACCATGACGGTGAGCAACAGCCCAAGCACACCTGCGATCAAGTCAAAATTAATCAAGCCTTATCATCCCCAATATTTATTTTCTTGTTTGATTTCAATAACTTTCCAAAAAAACTCAAGACTAAACATCCAGCCATGACGCCCATGCCAGCTTCAAAGGCTGGGCTGGCGGCAACTGGCAGCTTACCAGCGGCCAGGCTTCCATCCGCATGGTAAGGCGAAGTGCTAAGGCCGGCGATTTGGCTGGAATCATAATAAAGCTGAAGCATTACCTGCGAGGCCTGCGTGCTGACCACCAAGCTTTGTTCCGGCAGAAGGAAGGAGCCCACTTGTTCAATCCAGGTTTTGGCAGAGTCCGGGTTATCCGTGGCATAAATAATGACTGCCTTCTCTTTGAGCGCTAAATTACCGCTGATAAAGTCCGTTTGGTTCTCAGCGGTAAATCCTGCGCGTGTTAAACCTGCAGCGCCGCCCAGCATCGCCAGATTTCCCCCAGGCAGAAAGTTCAACTCGGTAGTGTGGGGAAGGTCTGCTTCTTCAAGCAATTCCCTGCCCAACCAAAGCCCATCCGGCCAAAGCGCGACCAGGCTGAGCCGGGCATTTTGGGTCTTCAACCTGGTCATAACCGGCCGCAGATTGGCATGCATTTCATCTGCGGTT
>WOZB01000129.1 GCA_011620445.1 Anaerolineaceae bacterium
TTGAGTTGAGGCCATAGGGTAGACGCAAAAGACGCTGTTCGGAGGATGCAAGATTACATTGCCGGCCATCTGATGGAGGAAATCTCCCTGGAAGACTTGGCCAAAGCTTCCATGTATTCTGCCTGGCACGCCCACTGTTTATTTATGGACGCGCTGAAGATGGAGCCGGCAGACTATATCCGCAAGTTGCGGCTTTCAGCTTCAGCGCTGGAACTAGGGGATTCCAAAGCGCGCATACTGGATATTGCCCTTTACTACGGCTTTAGCTTTGTTTACGGCTACCAACGTGCTTTCCTCAAGGAATTTGGCTGCCACCCGGGTACTTACGCCAATTTTCCAATGCCGATTTACATTTTCTTTCCTTTTGGAGTGAAACCTCCAAAAAAAAAGGAAAAATACGGAAACAAAGACAGTATTGTTCAACTCTTGCATAAACCGGAGCGTAAAGCTACCGTAAAACGAGCCACTAAGGCTGAAGATTACTATCAATAATGTGAGGAAGTGGACTGCGAAATCTGAGGTTTGTTGGCAAGTATCAAATCCATCAATGGGGACCTTACGTCTACTGGCTTCCGGAAAACCTGATCAAACCCGGCACCTCAAAGTACATCCAGGGGGTTGAGGTAAAACCATGTTACAACGCGCCCCTCCCCAAAGGGCTTGAAGCGACCACCATGCCCGAAAGCGATAACCTGCTTTTCCAGGGCGAACCCTATGATGATTGTGACTTCGAAGAGGCCATCGGAGAGCTTTGGCGGGCGATTGAAAAATATGACCCCTCAAGGACGGGCCTGGAATGGAACCCGAAGGCTCCCACGATCCAAATGGAGCCCCTGGGTCAGCGTGGTTACATGGAACTGCACCCCGTCCGCCCCCTCGGTAAATGAAAGCGAGTCTAAACTAAAAAATTAACTCAAAAGCCCTTTAAAAGCCGTCGTTGAGCTCTTCAAGGGTTTTCTGTAAAAGGATTTTCCCATTCACGTTAATCTGTTGCAGTCCTCCCAGCTATAATACTTGGCAGGAGCAACTATGACGAGCATAAAACCTTCTTACCCCAGCGAGTTTCGATTTTATCAACCCATCCAGGTGCGCTATGCCGATCTGGATACCCTGCGCCACGTCAACAACGTGGCCATCATGGCTTATGTTGAACATGCCCGCACAGGTTACTACAAGGCCACCGGAATTTGGGATGGTGAAATGCGCGATGGTTTCGGGATGGTGGTGGCTTCTGTCAAAATTGACTATCTGGTTTCCATCCAGTATGAAGATGAAGTGCGGGTGGGGGTCAAGATTGCCAGCCTTGGAACAAAGAGCCTGCGCTTTGCATTCTCGGTTGAGTCCGCGGATGGCGCCACTCAATATGCCCGCGGCGAAGTGGTGATGGTGGCATTTGATCATGAAGCCGGCCGTTCCCGCGAAGTGCCTGAAGCCTGGCGCCGCAGCCTGGCGGCTTATGAAAATGATGAGGAACTGTTGAAAAATGCCTAAATCCGATAAGTTGCCCGAGATTGATTATCCGTTCCAGGAAGCATTTTTGTTGGATTTGCTCAAAGTCCCCAGCCCAACCGGGCACGCCGAACAGGCCATCAAGATGCTTGAAGAGACGCTGAAAGCCTTCCCCGAGGTCAAAACCTCCCGATCGCGCAAAGGCGCTCTGCTGGCTGTCCTCCCAGGAAAGAAGCACGAACTCAGGCGCGGCCTGACTGCCCATGTGGACACCCTTGGCGGCATGGTCAAACAGGTCAAGTCCAATGGCCGGCTGGAACTGACCAATATCGGGGGCTGGGCACCTTCAAGCGTGGAAGCCGAAGGCTGTACCATCTTCACGCGTTCGGGCAGTACCTTTCGCGGCTCCTATCTGCCGATAAAGGCCTCTATGCACGTCTACGGTCAGGCCGCCCGCGATGAGGTGCACAAGTACGATAATATGGAAGTTCGGCTTGATGAAAGGGTCACCAACGAAGAGGAAACCCGCAAGTTGGGCATTGACGTGGGTGATTATGTAGCTTTTGACCCCCGCTCTGAGGTCGTCAACGGTTTTGTGCGCTCGCGCCACCTGGATGACAAAGCTTGTGTAGCCAACATCGTTTCTGCCATCAAGACTCTGCACGATGCCGGGCTGCAGCCCTCGAGTGACACCTTTATCCTGTTCTCCAACTACGAAGAGACCGGGTTTGGCGGCACCTCAGATGTGCCCGATTCAATTGAGGAGTTTGTAGCGGTTGACATGGCTGCGATTGGGGAAGGTCAGGCATCGGATGAGTACCATGCCACTATTTGCGTCAAAGACGGCAGCGGTCCCTACCATCATGGGCTCAGCAATAAACTTCGCGCCCTTGCAGAAAAGCATCAACTCCCGCATAAAGTAGATATTTATGTCAACTATGGTTCGGATGCCAAAGCTTACTGGCAAGGCGGCGGCAGCGCGGCTATTGCCCTGATCGGCCCGGGGGTGGATTCTTCCCATCACTACGAACGCGTGCACAAAGACGGCATGTTGGCCGCCACCCAATGGATTGTGGCTTATCTCTTGGAAGAATGAGTTATTAGGTTTTTGGTCTTCCTCTCAGGGCTTCTAAAAGACATTGACAACTGATAACAAATTAGTTATCATAAACCAGGTTGAGATGCCGATGTTTGAGATCATCTTTTATCAGGACGTAAAAGGTAATAGTGAAGTTGTGTCCTACCTTGATGAGTTGAAGCAAAGATCGCTGACAAGCAAGACAGATCGGATCAAACGGCAAAAGATACTGACTTACATCCAGGCATTAGCTACCTATGGCACAAGAATTGGTTTGCCATATGTGAAGCACCTTGAAAACGATTTATGGGAATTGAGGCCACTTTCAGATCGGATATTTTTCTTTGTATGGACTGGTGGAAGATTCGTTCTACTTCACCACTTCGTGAAGAAAAACCAGAAGACACCAATAAATGAAATCAAGAGAGCTCACAAAGAAATTGAAGATTTTATAGTAAGGAATGAGCAAAATGGCAAAAAAAGTTAATACATTTAGAGAATATCTCAACGATGAAGAACGCGTAAGCCCCGAGGAACGCGCTCTGATCGAATTTGATGTGGAACTGATTGGAAAGTTAATCGAAGCACGAGAGGCAAAAGGTTTTTCACAACGCGAACTGGCTGAGCTTAGTGGAATAAAACAACCTGCAATTGCACGCATCGAAAGCCTCAAATCAAAACCGCAGATCGACACTTTAGTAAAAGTCTTACGGCCTTTGGGTTACAAGCTCACAATTACCCCAATTCAAGAGAGGCCCGCCCGATCGCATAAATAAAAAAGTTTAACCTGGTTAATTCCTTAAATTAGTGATTATCAGTCGATTCGAGTGAACCTTCCAAACCCAAATCCGGGGCTATGGCGCGCATGGCCTGGATGACGTTGCCAACGTGTTCCCAAAGTTCAACCCCAAGTTCACGGGCGCCTTCTTCCATCAGAATGCGGTTTGTGCCGGCGGCAAAAGCTCTGTCTTTCCATTTTTTCTTCACGGAGGAGGCTTCAAGGTCGTAGAGCGATTTGGAAGGCCGCACCAGGGCAACAGCCGTGATCATCCCGGTGATTTCATCACAGGCAAACAAGGCCTTCTGGAAAAGCGTGGTGCGGGGGTACTCAGAATGGTCGCCATGGCTGGCGATCGCGCCCAGCACGTCCTCGGGAAGGCCCTTCTGGCGCAGTAAATCAATGCCTTCCAAAGGATGGGTTTCTGCGGTGGGGTGCATTTCCCAATCGTAATCGTGCAGCAAGCCTGCCAGACCCCATTTTTCCTCATCCTCCCCAAAATGCCGGGCATACCAGCGCATGGCGGCTTCAACACTCAACATGTGTCTGACCAGCCCTTCATTTTTGACATGGGTTCTTACAAAAGCCAATGCTTCCTGACGGTTCATGGTCTGCCTCAGTCTTATTTGAGATTGAACAGGATTTCGAGCGTGTCCCCATCCTGAATGACGTACTCTTTGCCCTCAACGCGCAGGCGGCCCTTAGCGCGGGCTTCGGCAGTGCCGTGATAGGCAATCATATCTGGATAACTGATCACTTCAGCCCGGATAAAGCCCTTTTCAAAATCAGAATGGATCACCCCGGCAGCCTCTGGGGCTTTGGCGCCCCGGCGCACCGTCCAGGCGTGCACTTCTTTTTCGCTGGCCGTAAAGAAAGACTGCAGGCCTAATAAGTCGTAAGAAAGCTTGATCAGCCGGCTCATGCTTAGCTCTTTGAGGCCGTATTCCTCCATAAACATGGCGGCGTCCTCGGGCGGTAAAGCGGCAATATCCATTTCCAGTTTGGCCGGCACACTGACCACTTCAGTGTGTGGATGGGGCGTTTGATACGCTATCGGTTGCTGGTCTTCGGACTGGTTGAACACCACGATTTGCGGTTTGCGGCTGAGAAAACCAAAACTGGAAAGTGTTCTGTCTTCTTCAGCCGTAAATTTGTAGTGACGTAAGGGTTTGTCATCAGCCAAGACGGCATGTAGTTTTTCAAAGATGTCAATCTCGGCTTGGATTTGTTCTCTTGGGCGGGTTACCCCTCGGCGGTGTTCATCGGCGAGTTTTTCAAGACGGCGCTCCACCATGATGAGGTCGTTCAGGATGAATTCCGTATCCATGGTTTGGATGTCGCGCACGGGGTCGATGGTGGTGGCTTGATGCGGCACGGTCGGGTTGTCGAACTGGCGGACCACATGAATATAACCGTCCATCTGGGCTAATTGGTTCACCAGTGCACCTTGCAGCCCTTGCTTGCCCGCGGAACCATCCAGGCCGGCTATATCCGCATAGGTGACCTTGGTGCGCACAATTTTCTTGGGGTTATAGATGCCAATCAGTTCATCCACGCGTGGGTCGGGCACATCCACCACCTCGGTATGCACCTCCATTTTGCCGCTGGACATTCCCAGGGCAATATTTGACCCCGTGATGGCTTTAAAGAGAGTTGTTTTCCCTGATTGCGGCAGACCAATAATTCCTAACTGCATACTGACTCCTAAACTGTCGCCTGATTTCAAGACTAATTTAGGCTGATTATATCCCACCAAGAGGCTGCTGATTTGCCTTCTCTCCTTGGAGGATTAGAAAATGACTTGGAAAAGACGTTTGGTGATGAAGGTGCCTGAGATCCTTAGATAAGCCGTCAGACGGGGCAACAGCAGACGAGGCAATTCACAGACGAGGCAACACAGACGAGGCAAGTGCTTGACCGCGGTGCTCCTTGTGGTAAGATTATTTTCCACTCGCCGGAGTGGCGGAATAGGCAGACGCGCACGACTCAAAATCGTGTACCCTCGGGTATGTGGGTTCGATTCC
>WOZB01000021.1 GCA_011620445.1 Anaerolineaceae bacterium
AACCTTGCGGCCATGAATTTGGAAAAATGAGGCTCGAACGCGGGATGAGCCACATTGGAGGATGAATGAAGGGTAAGGTCATTGCTGTCAATATCAGCGAAAAGAAGGGCACTATCAAGCATGTTTGCATTGATGGTGTTGAGGTTGGCTTAATGGGCATTGTTGGTGATGCCCACGCAGGGAATTGGCACCGCCAGGTGAGCTTGCTGGATCAGACCAGTATCCAAAAAATGAAGGATCGGGGCGCTAAAGGCTTGGTGCCGGGTATTTTTGCTGAAAATATCACGACCGAAGGCCTTGATTTGTACGATCTACCGCTTGGTACGAAATTGAAAATTAATGAATGTGTGCTGGAACTCACCCAGATCGGCAAGGAGTGTCATCAGCACTGCCAGATTTACCAACAGGTAGGTATGTGTGTCATGCCAACGGATGGCATCTTCACCAAAGTTCTACACCCTGGCAGGATTAATGCTGGTGATGAAATCGATGTGGTACTTCCAATAAGGGCGATTGTCATCACCCTGAGTGACAAGGGTGCCGCCGGATTGCGTGAGGACAAGAGCGGTCCCGCGTTGGTAAGTGCTCTTACCGATAGAGCAGAAATTGTGCGCACAGTCTTAATGCCGGATGATAAAGATTTACTATCAGAGACTTTGCGGCAAATAGCCGATGGCAATGAAGCCGATTTGATATTGACTACAGGAGGTACGGGTTTCGCCCCGAGGGATTTTACGCCCGAAGCCACGTTGGCTGTAATCGAGAGGCATACCCCTGGGATTGCTGAAGCCATGCGTGCAGCCAGTTTAAAAATCACACCATTTGCTATGCTCAGCCGGGCGGAGGCTGGCATTCGAAAACAAACCTTAATTGTGAACTTGCCAGGCAGCCCCAAAGCAGCTTTGGAATGTTTGCAGGTGCTACTGCCGGCACTTGATCATGCGATTGAAACCCTGCGTGGAGAGGCTTACGAGTGTGCCAGTCCAAAATGACTGAAAAGACCACAAAGCGCAAAATTTCACATATAATCTAAAACGATCTTCGACTCTTCCTGCCTAAAGCCAAGCTATGGAGGGAAGAGCGGTAGCCATGAAAATCCCAAGATTCATGGCTCGAGGGTAGGCGCGGAAACGAGCTTGCCTCCCTTTTGGAAAGGAGACGATATGAGAAAGTTTTTTCTGTTTTTAATGATGGGTGTTTTGCTCGTTGGGGCATTTGGTTGCCAGGCACAAGCAGAAAAGAAGCCCATCCGGATGTCCACCACAACATCCGTAAACGATTCAGGCCTTATGGCCTTCCTCCAACCAGAATTTGAAAAAGCAACAGGTTACAAGCTCGAGATCACCTCGGCGGGCAGCGGTGCTGCCATAAAGAAAGGGGAAACAGGCGATGCTGACCTTCTTTTGGTGCACTCGAAGGCTGCTGAAGAGGCATTCATCGCCCAGGGGTTTGATGAAGTACGCATTCCCTTCATGTACAACTTCTTCGTCATCGTTGGGCCTGCGGATGACCCTGCCGGGGTCAAAGGCTCGGCGAGCGCTGCAGAAGCATTCAAAGCGATTGCTGCTAAAGGCGCTGCTTTTGTGACCCGCGGTGACAAGAGCGGTACCAACAGTGCTGAGCTCAAGATCTGGAAGGATGCCGGGCTAGAACCTGATCCTGCCAAGGATACCTGGTACAAGAATATTGGCGCAGGTATGGGGCAAGCTCTCAATACAGCCAGCGAAATGCAGGCGTATACCCTTTCTGATAAAGCAACCTATCTGGCAAATAGAGGCAATCTGGAAATTCTGCTTGAAGACGTTGCTGACATGAAAAATACGTATTCGTTGATCGCAATTTCCACCAAACGCTTTGCTGAAACCAATCTTCAAGGCGCTGAAGCCTTCATTGACTGGATAAAGACGGACAAAGCTCGCGAGCTCATCGCCAAATACGGCGTTGCGGAGTACGGAGAGCCTTTATTCTTCAATCTGGACTGATCAGGAGCTGGGGGCGGTAGAACTGCCCCCTCTTATCATGCAAGAAGTTCTATACCAACTCTTTGGCCCAAACCCGGAACTCCGGGAAATTATTGTTCTGACACTGATTATGTCTTTCTTCAGCACAGTGATTTCCGCGGCAATCGGTATTCCACTGGGAACCTGGCTTGGATTGACAGATTTCAAAGGAAAAAAGACCTGGTTAAAAATCAACAGCACCTTGATGGGGCTGCCTCCTGTATTGGTGGGTTTACTGGTCTTTTTGCTGCTTTCTCACAGTGGACCTCTTGGTAAGTTTAATCTGTTGTTTTCACTGCCAGCAATGGTGATCGCCCAGGTAATACTAATCTCCCCGATTATGACGGGGATGACCGCCAATCTGATTGCCCTGAATGCCAACACGATCAATGAAACCTGCCTTGGACTTGGTATCAGTTCCAAAAAAATGCTTGGATTGGTGCTAAAGGATTACAGACGCGATTACCTACTGAACGTTCTGGCTGGCTTTGGCCGCTCCATCGCAGAAGTCGGCGCTGTACAAATGGTCGGCGGCAACATCCAATATAAGACCCGGGTGATGACAACTGCCATCATGATGCAGACCAATATGGGCCAGTTTGAACAAGCCCTGGCACTTGGGCTGGTTCTATTGGTCATCGCGTTTGTGGTTAATTTTGCCGTTCAATCCCTTCGGCCGAGGATTTCTGATGATTGAGCTTGTTGGCATCAAGGTTTTACGTAAAGGCAAACTGATCCTTGGTCTCGATAAATTGAGATTCGAGGATGGCCAATCTTATGCTCTGATAGGCGAAAACGGCAGTGGTAAGACTACCTTGCTGCGTTTGCTGGCTGGGATTATTCAACCTTCAGAAGGTCAAATTAAAGGGGTGGAGGGCTTGAAGCTGGCCTACCTTCCCCAGAAGCCCTACATTTTCAGGATGAGCGTAAGGGAGAACGTTGCACTGGCGGCCAAAGATTCTTTTGACGGCGCTAAATCCGTACAGGAAGCCATTAACTTAGTCGGCATGCAAGGCTTTGAGAAGCAGGAGGCTGAAAAGCTTTCTGGCGGGGAAGCTCAACGAGTGGCGATTGCGAGATTGTTGCTAGTCAAGGCAAATCTGGTTCTGCTGGATGAACCCACAGCACCGATTGATGTACGCGGACGGGAACAGATAGACGTGGTTATTAATGAATATGTTCGTAATAATGAAGCTACCTTAATCTTCGCCACCCACTCTCTGGAACAAGCCTTGAAACTGGCAGATCGGGTAATCAAACTCGAAGATGGAATTCAGCAAGCCATCTGACGATAATTCAAAAAAAATTGAGTTTCCCAGCCCCGCCAAGTTGAATGCCCCCGGCGCGACTCGAACGCGCAACCGATAGATTCGAAGTCTATTACTCTATCCATTGAGCTACAGGGGCGTAGGCGTGATTATACAACAGCTTTTAGCCTTATTGTTGGGTCGGAATTCCTAAATTGTAGTAGTTATATGCAGCACCTGCCAGGTCGGCAAAGAGCTGGTTGACAGTATCAAAGATGGCCTGTACGGGGTGATAAGTGAAGATGCTGAGCACGAAATCGCCACCCTTGGTGAAGACGATACCAGAATCTGCTATGGTGTGGATGTAACCGTCCGCAGTTTCAACTGCCCAGCCATGTTTGTGAGCCACAATCGTTGAAGCCGGAACGCCAGCCTGGATCAACTGACCAATATTATCCTTACTCAGATAATTGATCATCAATTTACATTCAGCTTGGGTTACCCGACCCTCGAATACCAGTGGGAAGGCACCACCATAATTTTTATTGCAGTAATACAAGTCTTCAAGCAGCATGCCTAAATCAGCAGGGGTGGTCTGCGCATAAGGATCCGGTTTGGTATTGATATCTGTTCGTTGATTTGCGGGAGTCTTATAGTCCTGGAGTAAGGGTGAACCAAGCTTAAAATAGCCGGCCCAGAATGTGTTTTGCAGACCCAGAGCAAACATGTCTTCAGAAATCAACAGAGGTCCGCGGATTGAATCGACCGCTTCCTGGGCGACTATATCCGAGGCGCTGTTATCCGATTGTTCAATCATCTTGGCGATATCTGCCAGAAGAACTTCAGGATAAGGTTCTTCCTGGCGGGAGAATGCTGAGACCAGGATGGGAATTTTTATGGTGGACCACGAGGAGAAGGCAATATCAACCGGTGTGTTTTCAATCTCATCGCGGCGGCGAGTAAAGTGGATTAGCTTACCGGTTTGGAGGTCCTTCAGGTAGATTTCCACCAACCCATCGTATGGTGATTCATCAATAATGGCTTGCATGCTAAACGCAAGGGCATCAAAAGTTGGTTTAAGGGCAGCAGTTTGCGCAAGATCCAAAACGGCGACCCGATTGTCTCTTGAATTCAAGGCAGTTTCGATCCTGGAGATCGAGGTTTCATAGTTGATTTTTGTACCGCCAAGTTGAGTATTAAAGCTGACCTCACCAGGTACAGGTAAGGCAGTCAGGGCAGGGCGTTCATAACGGGCAGCAATATCCGATTCAAGATAAGCTTTCAATCGACTTTTGTCCAACTCATATTGCAGAGGGATGTCCTCAGAACTGATTTGTTGGTTCCAAAGGAAACGCCAAAATCCGATCCAAAAAGAAAGGCTTGTGCGTTGTTTATCGGCCGCGGCCAGCATATTTTCGATTTTGAGGCGGTAACCCAGGATGGCAGGCCGGGCTTGAACCCGGGAATTCTCTATCCGCATTTCTATAGGGGAAAGATAAACCTGGTTCAGGCGGTCAGCGGCTTCCTCGGCGCTTAAGCCGCCAACGGAGACGCCGGCGATTTTCATACCTGTGGGCATGGCCGCACGGATGCTGCTGTATCGCACAAGCTGAAGCACAAGCAAGAGGGCAGAAATCACCAGAAAACCAATGGAAACCCATCTTATCGAGGAAGAACGCGATCGCATGTTGGAATTATAAATGCTTCTAAGAATTCACCATTCTTTCAAATGATTGTTTCAAATGATCAAAAAACTTTTCAAGCATTATGGTAAACTTTTACGGGACGCCCCCTTGGGCGTCTTTTAATGGAGTACGATGCGATCTATCGAGTGGATTCAAGAAAAAAACGTAGTCAAAGCCATTGACCAATCCAGATTACCTGGTGAGTTTGCCTTAATTGAATTTAAACAGGCCGACGAAATTCGGACGGCAATCAAAACGATGGTCATTAGAGGTGCTCCAATTATCGGTATCTCAGCTTTTTACGCGATGGCATTAAAAGCCAGAGAACTTGAAACTGAAACGCTGCCCTGGATGAAAGAAAAATTATTACAATTTGCGG
>WOZB01000098.1 GCA_011620445.1 Anaerolineaceae bacterium
CTGCGGTACTTGCGTAAGCAAGTGCATGATCCAGGAAAAGCTAAATCCAAATTTCAATCCGCGCCGGCTTATCCGGGAAGCTGTTTTCGATGAAAACGAGCTTGCTTTTTGCGATGACACTACCTGGCAATGCACGGCTTGTGACATCTGCTATTCCGCTTGCCCGCAGAAGATTCACATTTCCGGAGTCATTAACGCTGTAAAGCAAGCCGCACTGGATGCAGGTAACAAGAATCCTGCCCAAACTGCCCAGGTGGATGACCAAACCTGTATCGCTTGCGGACTCTGTGTTGAAGTTTGCCCCTATGAGGCTATCAGCATCAAGGTCTTGCGCGTACCAAACCGGGGGACAATCCCCATTGCGGAAGTTGACGCTGGAAAATGCATGGCCTGTGGCTTATGTTCTGCAGTCTGCAAATCTACTTCCATCCGCCAAACTAACGACTTCACGGATCAGGCTTTCATGGACAATCTTTGGGGCTATCTCGCGAAAGGCAGCCTGGCATGAGCGCAAATCAACCCAATATTGTCCTTTTCCAATGCCAATGGTGCCTCTATGCCAAAACCGACCAGGATTGGGTGGAAAATTCGCTTCCTGAGAATATGCACCTCGTAAAAACCTCCTGCACAGGCCGCATCAACCCCCTCTTCGTGCTCAATGCCATCCAGGGTGGCGCTGAAGGCGTCATGATCAGCGGCTGCAAACCTGAAATCTGCCACTTTAAGGAAGGCAACATTGGAGCACGGCGACAGTTAAGCGCCTTTCAAAAACTGCTCACCCACATCGGGTTTGACCGCTCGCGCATCCGCTTCGTATGGATGGACCTGCAGGATACCGGGCGTATCCAAAAAGAGCTGGCGACCTTCGAAAAAGACCTGGTTGATCTGGGTCAGAGCGCGGTGCTGGTCACCCGCAAACCAGGTTTTGAGGGAGGCATGCATGACTGATCTTGAAATGAAACTCAAGGCAGAAGCTAAACGCCTGCTGGACGAGCATCTTGTGGATGTTTTCATCGGCTTCCGCAAAGAAAATGCGCCACTGCACCCACAACCGGCTTTCTTCACGAATTCCGATCAATTGGATGATTTTGTCTATAACAATCTCTGCCAGAACAACCTGGCAAAGTTCCTCACACGCTATCCGCACGAAACCAAAATAGGCATGATCGTGCGTGGTTGTGAAAACCGCTCAGTCAACCACCTGATTGTCGAACGGCAGCATCCCCGCGAAAACATCATCATGATTGGTGTGCCTTGTACCGGTATTTATGACTGGCGCAAGATTACCCAACGCTGCGGTGAAGAAATTTCAGATGTAGAGCTTTCTCCTGGGAAAATTACAGTCAAAACTTCTAAAAATCAATTCGAGTTTGAGTCCAAAGAGCTTCTGCATGTCTCGTGCGCACGTTGTTCTCAGCCCAATCCCATCAGTGCAGATCTTGTCATTGGGGAACCGGTTGAGCCTAAAGACCCTGCTCGTGCCAAACGCCAGGTGGAAACCTTCGGCGGAATGACCGCAAAAGCCCGTTATGAATGGTTTACACACGAGTCTGAACGCTGCATCCGCTGTTATGCCTGCCGCGAAGCTTGCCCAATGTGCTATTGCGCAGAGTGTTTCGTCGATCATGGCGCACCCCGTTGGACAGAGAGTATGGTCAGTAAGGCTGGCATGCAAACCTGGCACATTATCCGGGCTTTTCACCAGACTGGCCGCTGTGTTGACTGCGGTGCCTGTGAACGCGCTTGCCCAATGGATATACGCATGACATACATAACCGAAAAACTAAATACCGACATGGAAAACGAATACCAATTTATTTGTGGCATGGACGATAAAACCCAACCACCTTTTGCGGCATTCACCATGGACGACAAAACGCGCTTTGTGGCCTGAGGAAATCATCATGAACTATATTCTCTCCCGTAACGACATCCCCAAAGTGCTTGAAATGTGGTCCAAAACTCATCAGGTATTCGCGCCTCAGAAATATTCGAATTTTTCTGCTTTCCTACCTTACGAAGGCAAAGCCGAACAGCTTTGCCTTGAATACCCGCACAACACCCGCTATCCACCCAAGGCTCTCTTTCTTCCGCAGTCTGAGGAACTCCTCAGCTACACCAAAGACGGTCAGGCAAGCGAGCCTGCTTTGGATGCCAAGCCCAAGCTGATATTCGGTATACATGCCTGCGATACCCGCGCTATGACCTTACTCGATACAGTTTTTGACGCAAAAGATTACCAGGACCCATTCTGGAAAGCCCGGCGTGAATCAACCGCCATCATCACGCTCGGTTGCGACGAGCCTTGCTCAACCTGCTTTTGCACCACTGTTGAAGGCGGACCCTTCAACCGCCAGGGTGCTGACATCATCATGACCGATATCGGCGAATCTTTTCACCTCGAAGCTCTCACACCCAAAGGTGAGAATCTTTGCAAAGACTTACCCTATGCAAGCGCTGCGGAAGATCGAAAAGTCTCCAATGTGCAGGAAAAAGCTACCAGCGATATGCCCAAAGCTTTTGACACCGAAGGTCTGAAAACTGCGCTGGATGCCAATTTTGACAGCAGCTACTGGGAAGAAGTTCAGCGTTCCTGCCTGGGATGCGGTGTTTGTACATTCCTTTGCCCCACCTGCTTCTGTTTTGACATTGCCGATGAAGCTGCCCGGTCCAAGCGCTACCGCAACTGGGATACCTGCATGTTCTCGGTTTATTCGCGTGAAGCTTCAGGGCACAACCCGCGACCCAGTCGTAAAGAACGCACGCGCCAACGATTGATGCATAAATACAGCTATTGGGTGGATCAAATCGGCAAAATTGGTTGCACGGGTTGCGGGCGTTGTGTGCGCTACTGCCCGGTTGGATTGGATATTCGCGCCATGTTGCGCGAAGCTGGAAAACTTCCTGTGGAGGTGATCCATGCCTAACCAACAAGTCAGCCCATATACCCCAATCCCCATGCACCTGCTGCGTTCGTATCCCGAATCAGTAGACGGCGCACTGCGCAGTATCGAACTCAGTTTTGACAATCCCGCGGATTGCCGGACCTTTTATGAGGCCTACGATCCCGGCCAATTCTGCCAGATTTCAATTTTTGGCAAAGGCGAGTCTGCCATTGGAGTCGCCAGTGCTGCTTGGGAAGGCGATTTTGTGCGTTTTACAGTCCAGCGTATGGGCGTAGTCACCACAGCTCTCCATCAAATGCAAGTTGGCGATGCCCTCGGCATCCGCGGCCCTCTTGGAAATGGCTTTCCACTTAACGAATGGAAGGGCAAAGACCTGATCTTCATTGGCGGTGGCTCGGCCTTCTCTACTTTATACGCAACCGTGCTGCACATTACAGGATCGTCGCTCAAAAAGGAATTCGGCCGGATCTCCGTCATCTATGGAACACGCAGCTCAGGCCATGCACTGTACAAAGAAAGCTTAAAGCGCTGGCACGAAAATCATGAAATCGACCTGTTCCAGACTATTGATAACCCTGAACCAAATTGGCCGTACATGGTGGGTTTTGTGCCAGACGCGGTGCGAGCTGTAAAACCCAGCCCTAATAATGCTGTAGCCATTGTTTGCGGACCCCCCATCATGACCAAATTTACCTTGCCTATCCTGGAGGATCTTGGCTTCAAACCAGAAGCCGTCTATACATCCCTCGAGAAACGCATGAAATGCGGCATCGGTAAATGCGGCCGCTGCAATATCGGCCCCAAATATGTCTGTAAGGATGGTCCGGTCTTTAGCCTGGCTGAACTGCACACATTACCAAATGAGCTTTAGGAGTATTGATGACAGGTAGAGGCATAGCTCAAAAAACCAAAAATGAAACCGAGATGACCATTCACCGTGGCATGCTAACGCGCGATTATTGGATGAAGTGGAATTTCACCAAATGCGTCGGCTGTGAAATTTGTTCCATCGTTTGCCCAAAATCTGCCCTCACCCATGTGGAAGCAGTTCTGGAAGACGGTCACATGGTCAAGAAACAATCGGTGGATGTGGACGAGAAAAAGTGCGTTAACTGCGGTGCTTGCGTGGTTGCATGCCCCACACACGCCATCTCTATCACCATTAATGGTAAAAAAGAAATTCCAGTCATTGAATATGAGGCCTTTCCCAAGTTCATCGATAAGACTGTCTTCAAAAAAGAACTCTTCGATTTTATGTATAAAGACTTTGTCATTGATAACTGCTCGGTTGACGTAATTTCTTATGATGGTGAACATGACACAATGCGGGTGGATTTTGAGAACTGCATTCATTGCCGCCAGTGCGAAATTGCCAGCGATGGCGCTTTCTTTGTAGATCAGGCTTGGGAAGGTTCTGTTAATCTGCACACGGAACGCTGCGTGGAAGGTTGTGTGGCCTGCACGGAGATTTGCCCCACCAGTGCCTTACACCTCAACAACGAAGGTGTCGTAACTTTGGCAGATTACTTCTGCATCAAGTGCGGTGCCTGCATGCAGATTTGCCCGATTAAACCCAAGTACGACGAGAAGACCTTCGAATTTGAGTCCAATGGTGTACACGTGACCCGCACCTATCAGGAGCTCACCAACGCGGATGAGCTGGCTGTGAAAGTCGAGCGCTGGCGGGTGAATCACACCCCGGTTTCGAGTGCCTCCTGGGTTGAAGCGCTGCGAAAACTTTCGGACGACAAAGCTAAATCGGTAGAAATTGACCGTAAACGCGCCCTCAAACGTGCCGACCTGATCATGGCGCTGCGCGGAACGGTGGTTAGCCCGGATGCGCCGGCGGTTCCCAACAGACCCAAAAGATAAACCAGTGAAAAGAGTTCAGACAACCTGAACTCTTTTTTTGTATAACCCCAGCATGGTGTAGGAGCAAATCATGCAATATTGTTGATAATTCCTATCATACTCTTAATGCTTTCATTTCTGCTCACTGAAGATGTCTTAATGGGGATCTTCATGAAGAAACTGACTGTGGATAGTTCCGCTGAAGGAATTCGTAAAGTCACTGATAAGCTAAAAGGTGCCAGTATACGATACCAGCTCGTCACCACCAGAAGCCGTGGATCCGTTGGATCTTTATGGGATGCCCGGGCGTACGCCAAATCAAATATAGCCTTGTATAAATACAGCGCTAAGCCCAATATGGTCTATTTTGTATTTGTCAGCCGTAAAAATTATCAGCGCGCCCAAGAGTTGATAGGATATAGTCCAATCGGTCCAATTAAAATCGGAAGACCTACAAACGAGTGAATTTAAGATTCACCCGGTGTGAGCTCAGAA
>WOZB01000065.1 GCA_011620445.1 Anaerolineaceae bacterium
TCCTTGTTTTATATGATTCCTTCTTTGGAAACACAAAGAATATTGCCCAAGCAATCGTTGATGAACTAAGCCAGGTGCATGAAGTAAGCATTGCCAGAGCTGAAACTGCCAATGTCAATCAACTGCAACATCTGGATTTGCTCTTTGTAGGTTCTCCAACCCGCGCTTTTGCGCCAAGTCCAAATATGACTGCCTTTCTAAAGATAATCCCTGCAAGAAGTCTGGCTGGAGTAAAGGTGGCTGTCTTCGATACTCGCATCACACCGGCTGACATAAAACCCAAATTGGTTGGTTTGGCCCTCAAGTGGGCAGGCTATGCTGATAAAAAAATTATCCGTTTGCTCAAACCCAGCGGGGGCGAGGTAATTCTGCCAGGAGAAGGTTTCATGGTTTCAGAATCTAAGGGTCCACTGAAAGAAGGTGAGTTGACAAGGGCAACGGCTTGGGCAAGGTCAATAGCTGATAAGCTTTAGCAAGCGATTATTGGCAATTATCCAGTATTTCTACAGTTTGCAAATATTTATTTCCGCAGAGCTGCAATAGTAGGCTGCAAACCTGAACATTTTTGATGATCAAGACTGCTGCAGAGTACCAATTTGCTAATGATTGGTTTTTTGTCTTGACATATAGATATACGTCTATATATAATTCGGCGTGAGGAAGAATGGAATTAATCGATTTCGGTAAAGTTCTGGCAGATCAAACGCGGCAGGATATTATGAAAGCTTGCTGTTGCCAAAAATTGACAGTTTCAGAAATTGTGGCCAGGGTAAATGTAACACAACCCACCATTTCTCATCATCTAAAGGTCCTTCGAGACGCTGGCTTGGTAACCGCTTTACGTCAGGGTAAAGAAATTTATTACGCCTTAAATCAGGAAGTCATAGTAAAAGGTTGCTGCCAGGTGGCTGGCACTTTTGCGCCTGAAATTTCACTGACAATCACAAGCAAGGAATAATTGCTTTTGTGTTAATTCAAAAACCACAAAATAAACAATTTAGCAGGAGATAAGTATGACCATCAAACTCACCGAAATCGGAAATCAGGAAATCAAAAAAACGGTTCGCACGTTCTATGCAGACGCTATCAAGGTCAAGAGCGAGACCGCCAACTGCGGCTGTGGAAGCGGTTGTTGTGCCGAAAGCTCCAGCGAGAAGCCAGGGAAAGCCGCCATTTATGCAGACCCAAATTTCACACAACTTCCTGATGAGGTTACTGAAATATCCTTTGGCTGCGGCGACCCGGTAACCTTGGCTTCGTTAGAGGAAGGCCAGACGGTCCTTGATTTGGGTTCCGGTGGCGGTGTGGATTGCTTCCTGGCAGGGAAAAGAGTAGGCGAAACCGGGCATGTAATCGGCGTTGATATGACCCCTGAGATGATTGACCGCGCTCGACTCAACCTGGAAAAAGTAGGCGCAAAGAATGTTGAGTTCAGATTGGGCGAGATTGAACATCTGCCGGTCGCTGATCAATCAGTAGATGTTGTGATCTCGAATTGCGTGATCAATCTGAGCACGGATAAACCCCAGGTTTTTTCGGAAATATTCAGGGTATTGAAGCCCGGTGGAAAATTGGCCGTGAGCGACATAGTTACCGAAGGTGAGCTTCCAGATGAGGTAAAGAAAAACCTAACCGATTGGGCTGGCTGCATTGCAGGGGCCTGGGACGTTCGAGATTACACCGATGCCATTCGAACCGTTGGTTTTGAAAATGTGCTTACAAAACCCATTTATTTTGATAAAGGACTCATGACGGACGTAATTAAAGATTTAGAGGGAGTCGCTAACGGTACCTGGGACGAAGAGAAGCTTCAACAAAGCGTATTCAGTGCCAAGATTACTGCTAAAAAGCCGTCAAGATAAAACCAAGTTCTTGGCTTTTTACCTATAAAAATTCGTAGACCTTTCACTTAAACTGGAAATTGTTCCGGGGGCTGATTAGAATTTTCTTAATACATCAAAAGGCAGCGGACCTTTACATATGAGCTGCACAGAGGAGAATAATGGAACTGACTATCGGTAAGGCGGCACCAGATTTTAAGCTTCAGGATCAATACGGCAACTTTCACAAATTATCAGATTACCTGGGTAATCGTGTAGTGCTTTATTTCTATCCCAAGGACGACACCCCCGGCTGCACCACCGAGGCTTGCAGCTTCAGGGATAATTTTATCGATTACAAAGCAGCAGGAATCACGGTAGTCGGTATCAGTAAAGATTCGGTGGAATCACATGCCAAATTTGCGGATAAGTACGAGCTACCCTTTACTTTACTTGCCGACCCCGACCATCAGGTTTGTGAGCTTTATGGTGTTTGGAAAGAGAAATCTTTCATGGGGAAAAAATCCATGGGGATCGACCGCACGACCTTCCTGATCGATGAAGAAGGCAAATTAAAGGATATTATGCCCAAAGTGGACCCAAAAGGGCACGCTGAAGAGGTTCTTAAAAGATTTGCTGCATAGAAAAAATTATTTGAGGCGCAACACCACTTTGGCCCTTTGCCAAAGGTCCTCAAGTTGGTAATACTCACGCTTTTCAGGTGAAAGCAAATGCACAACAACATAGGCATAATCCAGGATCACCCAACCTGAACTGGGTTGGCCTTCCTCAATTGGATCAATTCCTGTGTCCTGCTTGATGGATTCGTCAACAGCTTTGGAAAGACTTGTGAGCATGCGCTCACTGGTGCCATTAGCAAGGATAAAGTAATCTGCGATATCAGAAACTCCCCGCAGGTCAAGGAGCAGTATATCTTCGGCAATTTTGTCTTCAAGCGTGGATACAATTTTCCGGGCAAGTAATAATGGTTCCAGTCAACACCTCAATTAAAGTTTAGCATAATTATTAAGATCAATATGTGAGAGTTCCGAGTAGATAGGGCCTCTTTGGGTCAGTTCACTTCTATAAATTGCAACAGAATTGATAAATCGTTCCTGATCCGAAATGTTGAAAAGCGGTAAAGTGGCAGCAGAAGGGTCCACCGTGCCAAGAGCTGCATGCTCTTCATTAAACCTCCCCAGTGTAACATGAGGCAGGAAGCGTTTGGAATTTGTTTGTACCACCTTTTCCAATCCGCTATTAATTTTTTTAGCAACTGATTGAAATGCTTCTGCGGGTTCCAAACCAATCCATAACGTGCGAGGTCTGAATTTGTTAGGGAAAACTCCTACGAGCCCGGGGTGAAAATAAAATGCTTCTAAATCACTAATTGCTTCCTCAACCGCCCTGGAAATTTGACCAATCCTGGAGCCTTGCACCTCTCCTAGAAATTGAAAGGTCAGATGCAAGTTTTCCCGGCTGGTCAAGCGCAATGCCCTGGCGGGGAAAAGATCAGATAGAACCATACCCGATTCCAGCAACCAATCGAGCATTCCTTCAGAAAAAAAAGTGGCCACAAATAATCGCATAGAACAGCCCGCGATAATTTTACTTGTTTCTCCTTATCCGTCTTGCATCACGTTCGACAAGGCTCTTCAGCCTTCAAGGCGTTAATAAAATTGTGGTATAAAATAATTGCCCTGCGATGTTCGTGATGCAGCCTTAAGTTTTGTACCAACACTTTTAATTTGGGTTTGAACTCTCAACAGGTGACGTGATAGACGTGAGTCAAGACCGATCCTGCAGGTAGAACCCACCCTGCTTTTTGCAGGTTCAAAACCATCCAGCACACGGCATGGCGGGGTTACATCATAAAAGCTGCACATTGTTGCAGCTTTTTATTTAAACAAACATTAACTTCCATATTTGATTGCACGTGGTAGGATTTTTCATTCACTTATTGGAGGTTCCGATGCAAAAAGCAGCCTTACTGGAGCAAGTCAGGAAAGATGAAGTAAATTTTGTTTCATTACAGTTTACCGATATCATCGGTAGCCTAAAATCTCTCGATATTCCAACCGAACAATTAGAAGAAGTCTTTAATGAAGGGATCTGGTTTGATGGATCTTCTGTTGAAGGCTTCTCGCGAATCCAGGAAAGTGATATGCATTTACGCCCAGACCCAGAGACGTATGCGGTTTTGCCTGGCAATCATTCTGAATTCAAACGAGCACGTTTACTCTGTGATATCTACAAACAAGATGGGGAACCTTTTGAAGATGATCCACGAGGCTTACTCAAACGAAACCTGGAGAAACTTTATTCCGAAAAAGGTTGGATCTTAAACGTGGGGCCAGAACCGGAATTTTATCTCTTCAAACGTGATGGAAATGAGCACATTCATCCGGTACCTTACGACGTGGGAAGTTACTTTGATTTCTCAGCCAATGACCAGGCCTTGAACGTTCGCAACGAACTCATGGCGACTCTACAAAAAATGGGTTTGCAAGTGGAAGTTGGTCATCATGAGTGCGGCCTGGGCCAGCATGAAATCGACTTCAAATTCGCCGATGCATTGCGCACCGCTGATAATGTGCAGACCTTCAAATCGGCAGTGAAGGCCATAGCGGCCAGAAACGGACTGATTGCCTCCTTCATGCCCAAACCACTCTTCGGAGCACCTGGTTCTGGCATGCATTGTCACCAGTCAATTTTTAACTCTGAAGGCGAGAATCTTTTCTACTCCGCCACTGACCCAATGAATCTTTCTGAATTAGCCAGACAGTACATAGCCGGAATCCTGCACCATGCCAAAGCGATGGCTGCGATTCTCGCCCCAAGTGTGAATTCGTACAAGCGTCTGGTGCCTGGTTATGAAGCCCCGGTTTACATCGGATGGGCTCAGATCAATCGTTCAGCTTTGGTCAGAGTTCCCAGGGGTATAAATGGTAATAAGAAAGCGGTGCGCATAGAATTACGTTTCCCTGACCCTTCAGCCAATCCCTACCTGGCAATTAATGCCATGCTGGCCGCTGGTATGGATGGAATCGAACAGGGCATGCATCTGGTTGACCCGCTGAACAACATCAATGTATACGATTTGTGTGAGCAGGAAAGGCAAGATTTACATATTGATGTCTTGCCTGGGTCTCTGATTGAGGCAATTAGTGAACTCAAAACCAGCGAATTATTGCAGACCGCCATGGGCCAGAGTCTGTTCGACAAGTATCTAAATTCACGCCTGGCTGAATGGGAAGAATACCGAACAAGTATTTCTGATTGGGAGGTTAACCGTTATCTCGAAACTATTTAATTTTTCGGTGTTGTTTCAAGGTGCCCGGTTGATTCCTTTATAATGCTGCTATGCAGAAAATCTTCTTTGATATGGTGGGTTGCCGCTTAAACCAGGCTGAAATTGAACGCC
>WOZB01000288.1 GCA_011620445.1 Anaerolineaceae bacterium
TTTGCGTTTGGCCTGGATTTTGGGCCCGGCTTCAAGCTGGGCGCAAAGGAGGGCCGCGACCAGTTCAGAGGGCAGATAACTTGAGCCGATATCCACCCAGGTGTATTTATCCACCTGGCCACGGAAGAAGCGGCTGCGGTTGGTGCCTTTTTCCCGGATAATTTCTGCCCGGTCATTATAAATGGGGTTGTTGATCAGTAAAGCGCCGCCTTCCCCGGAGCTTACATTCTTGGTCTCATGGAAGCTTTGGGTGGCCAAGGCACCAAAAGTGCCCAGATTCTTGCCTTTGTACTTGGCAAAAAGACCGTGGGCATTATCCTCGACCACGGGAATATCATGCTTAAGCGCCACCTTACTGATGACGTCCATCTCACAGCCAACGCCGGCGTAATGCACAATAAAGATGGCTTTGGTACGCGGCGTGATCAGGGCCTCCAGCTTCTCTTCATCAAGGTTAAGGGTGTCAGGTCGGATGTCGATAAAGATTGGTTTGGCACCGCGCAAAACGAAGGCATTTACTGTCGAGACGAAAGTAAAGGAAGGCACTATGACCTCATCGCCCGGTTTGAGATCCAACAGGATGGCTGCCATTTCCAGAGCATGGGTGCAATTGGTGGTGAGCAGGGCTTTGGGGGCAGCAGTAATTTCTTGAATGAGGGCATGGCAGCGTTTGGTGAAGGGGCCGTCACCAGAAAGGTGGCCGGATTTTAGCGCCTCGCTGACGTAAGCTTCAGATTCTGGGATGTAAGCAGGTTTGTTAAAGGGAATTAGATAAGGGATCATTTTTGCGGCCTCATTCGTACCATTTATGGAACCAAGTTTGGATAGATTTTATTCTAAACCCACATTTTTCGTAGAGTTGGATGGCTCTTGTGTTGCGACCCTGGGTGACCACTTCTACCTGGGTGCAGCCTTCGGCTTGCATGATTTGTAAACTGTGGTTGGTCAACAGGGTGCCTATGCCCTTCCCCTGGCATTCCTTGGCAAAGCCTACCAACCCGATAACGGCAGTATTTCTCTCAACTTTAGTATAAGAAACGTAGCCCAGGGCTTTACCTTCAGGTTTGTACGTGAAGACTTTGTGGTTCGGGTCGGTAACCAAATTTTCTATCCAGGTTGCGTAAAGCTCGTCGCATTTTAAGCGCTCGAAATGGGGGTCAGCATAAAAACGAGAATCAACATGGTTGTGGGCCGCAATTGCCCGAAGGTCGGGAATGTCTGCAGAGGAGGCCAAGCAAATTGAGTCACTTTGGGACACGGGCAATTCCATATTATCGATTTTAGAAAGAAGCGTTACCCGCAGGTCGACAAGTTGAAACCCATTGCTCTGGGCCGGCCAGAGTGCCGGCCCGCCTGAGTCGGAACTCAGGAAATAAAGGCAGTCGATTTGTTCTGCCAGGCACCAGGCATCCAGGCTATGGATATCTTGAGCCTGCAGGGCGGAGGGTAAGACCCTGGCAATACGCCGGCTGAAGAACTCGCTATCCCATGGCAGGAAGCGAACCAAGCCTTCAATCTCCGTCATCAAAGCCTTCTTTAGATTCGACAGTATAGCTGGGTTTGTCCATCAGGCGATAATGCATGCGGGCAATGTACTCACCCAGGATTCCCAAGGCGAAAAGCTGAGCACCGGAGAAAATGGCAATCAATGAAGCCGTGAAAGTAAAGCCAGGAACCAAGCCGCCATAGATGAGGTAGCGAATAAGGGTATAAAGGAGCACTCCGATGCCAAAAAGCGTGAACAGGAAACCGATACCGCTGGAAATGCGCAGCGGCAGGGTGCTGTAACCAGTCATCATGTTAGTGGCATGCTGCAGCAATGATTTGAAGCTGTAGTTGGATTTGCCAATCGTTCGTGGCCGATGAGGAACTTTAATAACGCCAAACCTGGTGGTTGCCCAACTAAGAAGAACATCGACGGCCACATTGGAGCCGTTAAAGGCGGCAAAAGCGTCCCGCACTTTCGTGCGAAAACCCCGGAAAGCGCTTACGTTGCGGGCACTTTCGGAGTTCATTGTATTTGCCAGGGCAAGTTTGGTGATGACGGAGGCCATGTCGCGGAAGAAGCCATGGGTCTCTTCCTCCGGAGAAGCGTAGACCACGTCTAAGCCCTCGTTGAGTTTCTCAAGTATTTGAGGTATGGCAGAAGCTGGATGCTGCAGGTCATCATCCATGGTTATGCAGATCTCGTTTTTTGCCGCGCGGATACCGCATAGCAGGGCATTGTGCTGGCCGTAATTGCGCATGAGCTTAATGCCACGGACGCGATCAGGATTTTCAGCAACTAATTTTTCAATCATCTGCCAGCTTTGATCGCGGCTGCCATCGTTCACCAGAATTATTTCGTAGTTTTGGCCGAGTGGGTCCAAAACGCTTTGGACTTCGGCCACCAAAGCAGCGAGCGTGCCCTCACTGTTGTAAACGGGAACGATAATAGAAATTGATTCGTGTTGGGGATTATTCATTTGCCCTCACATTGCCATAGGCGCCATGGCCCACTAATACTTTCAATGATTTCTGGTTTTTGTGTTGACCAGATCTGGCACAAATTTGTTCTGGTAAAACTGTCAAGATCGCGAAGAGAGGTGCTGATCTCAAGCGCGGCGGTTGGTTTGCCTGCCATGAGGATAGCCTTGATGAAGGGTAGGTAATCGGCAGGAGAATCAGGTTTCAAGTTTTTCTCATTAACTTCTGCGTAAAGACGAGCGGTTTCAGGCCAATTGCCTTGCTGGTTGGCGCTCTCCGCTTTCTGAAAGTAATAACACCAAGTTTCTGTGGAAACTTCGCCGAAGTACTTGGCAGGAAGCCGGACAGGTTCAGAAGGATTTACTTCAATGCGACTTAAGTTAGAAAGCGGGATGATCTCTCTCCAGTTTTCAGCATATCTATCCTCTGCAAATGCTGCGGGGTCAAGGTCCGGAGAAATCACCTGCAGACAACCTTTGGTAGGCATGTAGAGAGCAACAGTGTCGGATGAATTTCCTTCAAAAGTTAGGCTGCGGCCAGAGGCCTTCAGAGTCTTGTTGGCGGAGAAATCCATATCAGGTGTGCGTTCGAGGCTGGCAGTTTGGATGATGTAATAAGGCAAGGGATTGCCTTGATGGTTAGGAGCATAAATAGCGTTCAAAGGGGCAGTCAGGGAAAGACCAGAAAAATACTGGGAAAATGGGAAAACTGGTGTAAGTAAGGCTGTATTGGGTTTTAGTTGTGGAGCTCGCCAAACAAGTTGGCTGAAGAAATTTGTCTGTAATTTCCACGCGTTTGCATATTCTGTGGCAACCAGGAAATTGCTGCCAATAGAGAGGGAAGCCAAGGTTGACAGAAGAAATATTTTTTGCTTTTCCGTGCGTAATGACCAGTCAATCAGTGCAATAATAAAGAAAGATGCCCCAATGGATAGTGGAAGCATAAAGCGGTTGGTCGGAAAATCCAGAGTTATCTCAAAACCCGCTGCTATGAAAGGAGCCATTGCTGCAAGTATCAGAAACAGACCAAAAAAAATGAAATATCCAGAGATGGGTTCTTTTGGGGAATTTTTATGGATTCTTAAAATCAGCAGGAAAATGAATAAGAGTACAGCACTAAAAATAGATAATATAAAGGCGTTACGACCAAAATCAAACATCAAAATTCTGCCTGCTTGATACCAAACTTTAAGACAGGCTTCGAAAAGGGTTTGGAAAATATTCACAAATAAGTTGAGAATTGTGTCTTTGGGGGCAACTTTGAGTTGCTCAAGAAGTCCGATCTTGTAACCAAAGTTGTTGGCATTGAAAACGCGGTAGAAGGTGAAGCCAAAAAACACCAATGCATAAGGCCAGTAGGTTTTAAGCGTTGACCCAAGACGCTTCCAAAAGCTGGAGGGAGGAATCAACAGGAATAAAATGACTGGCCTGGCAAAGTCGAGCCCATAAAAATATTCCATTGGTACGAGTCCGATGAACTGACAAAGAACGGCAAGCAGCGTATAGATAATGTAACGTTTAGGCGACTGGATTGCCTTGACCATGAACACGAACGAGAGGAGGTAGACCACAAAAAGCATATAGGTCTGGCTGTACATGATGACGAAATTATGGAATTGGAAGCCAGGGAAGATGGCGAAGATTAGGGCAACACCATAATTGAAGAGGCGGCGCATGGGCATAACAAGGTTGAGCAACCACCAGAGAACAAGCGCAGAAAGCCATTTTGAGATTAGCGCAAAAATCTGCCATCCAAGAATGGAATCTTTGAAGATGGGCATGAAAATAAGGTAGATGTAGGAAAGTAAAGGTCGATCACCCTGGAAGTATTCGATGAACCGACTGACCCCAAATGCACGATAAGTGCCGATGATGTACCAATCATCGAGAAAAAATCCAGTTTTATTTATGCGAAGTGCGTACGATAAGCAAATAACAATTAAAATGCTTAAGCCTAACGCAATGTTCTGAATAGTTTTCTTTGGCATCGCAAATTATCTTACCGGTCCTGGATGGATGACATTTATTGCATGATAATCAATTCCTGAAAAGACATGGAGGTAGTAAACCGCAAGAGGTAAGTACTTCTTAGCGAACAAAACTTTTCTACTAGAACAGTTATCAATGTCTAAGTTTCCCAATGCCATTAGGTGAGTTGTAAATAGCAGGAATATTGCCATCATAGGCTTCCACCCAAAATCGAGGTGACTCGCGTAGGTCGATTCATTAAAGATAAAAAAAAGCTCAAAGCAATCATAAAGTTAATCCAGGAAAAAACAATCTCATTTCTGAGTGATTTCAAATTCTTTCCGTTCAGCATTATGAACACTGTTGGGAAAAGGACAGAAAGGAGTAAGAATAGAAAAAGTAAGAAGTAACTTTTAGTATCGTAAAGTGCGGCAAAATCGCCGACCGTTAATTGTGGAATTGTGGCGATTCCAAATGCCACAAGAATGAAAAACACAAACAACAAATTCGTGAAAGGACGGCCACCTAGATATGGTTGTTTTTTATCTGAGGTTTTCACGTCAAAATTCTAACATACACTCTATGGACTGGTCCTATATTATGACCGTAAAACACTCACAATTGTTGCATTAACGTACGGGGCCGGGATAGACGACGGTAATAATTGTGTAGACCATCCCTGAGACAAAGTGGAGTGCCAGGAGGCCGCACAGAAGCTTGGTTTTCCAGGCCTGGATAACCAGGCGGTGATAATCGTGTACC
>WOZB01000137.1 GCA_011620445.1 Anaerolineaceae bacterium
TTGATCTCAAAAGCCCTTGCGATCGAACAGATCAGCAAGCAAAAATATCTTCCTGAAACGGGAAAATCATATGAGTGGGTTGCATTTCGATCTGAGACGAATGATTACTTATTATGGTTGAAAGACACTGACGGTAATGCCACCATTGTCAGAACAGCGGATTCAGATGCAGAACAGCATACGTTGGAAGTAATTCCGGGCGAGAATGGGATCGGCGAATTGGATGAGAATGGTGTGCCAAAGACTATTGAAGGCTACACCAGACTGAACAAGATCACCGCCTCTACTGACCCGAATTTGACAAATATCTTGTTTGGAGAAACTGATCACACCATTCAAGTTCGCTCACCATCGGAAGCAGCGGAATTAATGCCGCTCTATGAGTATGATGCTGACAAAAATGTTTTCACTGATGTCCGAAACGGCAAAGTCTATTATGATGTAGCCGGCACGTGGACGTCTAAGGATGGCATTGCCCTGATACCAGGCTATTCCGCTGTCATTGGCGTTGATAACTTTGTTGAATTTGCGACCAGTCCTGGCTTGCGCGGCCCCTTAGTCATCATTGTCACATGGAACTTTATCTTTGCGACGATGAGTCTTCTTTTGACATTCAGCGTTGGATTGCTTATTGCGGTTATCTACAGCGATCCGAATTTCAAGGGGAAGAAGATTTTACGTTCCCTACTTCTCATTCCTTACACAATCCCAAGCCTGATTACGATCCTGATCTGGCGCGGCATGCTTAATCCGGATCTGGGAATCATCAATCGAATTCTGGAAAGCGCATTTGGGATTTCGCCGGATTGGTTCAATAACCGCTACCTGGCAAGGATTGCCATTATTATCGTCAATACCTGGCTCGGTTACCCCTATTGGATGCTGGTAACCAGCGGTGCATTGCAATCCATTCCGACAGATATCTATGAAGCTGCAGAAGTTGATGGCGCGACAGGCTGGCAACGCTTTTGGCGCATTACTTTACCCTTGTTGTTGGTGTCTGTAGGGCCTTTGATGATTTCTTCGTTTATCTTCAACTTCAACAATTTTAACTTGATATACGCTTTCATCAATGGCGGCCCGCCGATCCCGACTGCGACGACCACAGCCGGTTATTCTGATATTATCATCAGCTATGTGTATAACCTGGCATTTGCCAGTGGACGGGGCATTCAATACGGTTATGCGTCTGCTATCTCTTTTGTGTTGTTCATTTTGATCGCGATCATGTCGTTGGCACAATTCCGACTCACCAACATGTGGGAGGAGGTAGGTGAAAATGCCTGATACACAGAAGAAGCACAGGGTTATGACAAAGTCACAGAGCAAGAGGATCGGTTTGATTCTGCGCTGGATCTTGGCGGTCTTTCTGATCATCTTTAGTATCTTCCCGGTTGTCTGGATTATTTCTGCGGCTTTTTCACCAGTCAATAATTTGGCGAACCAACAATTGATTCCCGAAAATGCCGGATTCGATAACTTCAGAGCACTGGTTTCCACAGACATATTCCCATTTTTCACCTGGCTGTGGAACTCCATTAAGATTTCTTTCCTAACAACTTTCCTGACGTTGACCTTAACCACTTTAGCTGCCTTTGCCTTTTCAAGATTCCGTTTCAAAGGGCGCCAGGGGTTGTTAAAGGCCATTCTATTGGTGCAAAGTTTCCCAAACCTGCTGGCAATTGTAGCTTTGTTTTCGATCAGCAAACAGATCGGTGACATTTTTGCTGCCTTGGGATTAAACACTCATGCAGGCTTGATCCTGGTTTATCTCGGCGGTGCAATGGGAATGAATATTTGGCTGATGAAGGGCTACATGGATACCATCCCTCGAGATATCGATGAATCTGCACATGTGGATGGCGCAAACGACTGGCAAGTATTTACCAAGTTGATTTTGCCATTGCTACGCCCAATCCTGATTGTAATTGGGATCCTGAGTTTCATCGGGACCTATGGAGAATTTATCATCGCCAGAACACTGCTAACCAAACGTGAGATGCAAACCGTCATGGTTGGTCTCCAAATCTACACTTCCGGGCAATATACCCAGAACTGGGGCGTGTTTGCTGCTGGAGCGTTAATTGCGGCGTTACCCATCATGATTATTTACCTGATCCTGCAGGACCAGATTGTGGGTGGGCTGACTCGAGGCGCGGTCAAAGGATAAGTCTCCTTACAATGATCGGAGAAAGCAATGACGTTTGACGGAGATATCTCCCCGGTCGAATACATCTTTGGCGAATTGGATCAGCCTCAGAACGCAGCAATTTGGTTGAAAAAGCGTCTTTCCGGTGTGCACCATTATTCACAAAAATCGCCTGATGCGCCAATACCGAATAATGCTGTTGACATAAAAGTGACTACCGATACCGGTCAGGTGTATGACAAAATTTTTATTTGGTTCACAACTGATGAATGGCAGCATACCCAGAAAGCGTCATTCAAGAAACAGTGCCTGGTTTGGAACAGCATAACCTGGTCTTATATCCAGGAATGGCAAGTTACATTACCCCCTCAACCGGAGGGGGTAATGTTGCGTTACAAGATTGGGGCAAAGATACCCGGCTCTGAAGAGATGATTTATGCTGATAACCAGAGCCGTTCATTTGACGAGGCGACTCATTATTCGATCTGGTTTGGCAAAGATAATAATCCGGCCTGGGCCAGCGTCGCGACTGTTTACCAGATCTTTGTTGATCGATTCAACCCGGGAGATGGAAAAGAATGGGCCCAAACCTCTGATATCCGTAAACACTATGGGGGCAGGCTGGCAGGTGGTACTGAAAAACTGCCATTTATTCGCGAGATGGGTTTTAACGCCATCTGGTTGACACCTATTTTCAACTCCCCCTCACATCACGGTTACGATACGACTGACTACTTCCGGATCAATCCCCGTTTTGGCACTTTGGAAGATTTCAAGGCATTAATTGCCGAAGCGCACCGTCTTGGGATAAGGGTAATACTGGATTTTGTTGCCAACCATTGCTCTCATAATCACCCATTTTTTGAAGACGCCCTCCAGAATTCTGACAGTGCATACCATGACTGGTTTGTTTGGAAGAACTGGCCGGAATACGAGAGCTTCTTTAATGTTGGTAGTATGCCAAAATTAAACCTGGCATATGGCAGCCCGGCAAAAGATCATTTACTCGAAGCGGCGCGATACTGGCTCGAATTGGGCGTTGATGGCTATCGACTGGATTATGCTTATGGACCGGAACATGATTTTTGGGTGGATTTCCGCCGTGTCTGTACAACGGTCAATCCGGATGTCTGGACCTTTGGAGAGCTGGTCCTGCCGGCAGATATTCAAGCTGGCTATGCTGATGCGCTGGGAGGGAGTCTTGATTTCCTGTTAGCCCAGGCGATGCGCGCCACCTTTGGGTCACAGACCTGGAAATTATCAAAATTTGCAGGGTTTATCAACAGCCACTATCAATATTTCCATGCCAACCACAGCCTTCCGGGATTCATTGATAACCACGACATGGACCGTTTTTACACTATTGCTGAAGACGATCAACAACGGTTGAAATTAGCCTTACTCATGCTTTATGTCCTTCCCGGCCCACCGATTGTCTATTATGGCACCGAGGTTCCACTCTCACAGACACATATGCTACATGAAGGTGGGGGATTGGGTTTTGACGAAGCCCGGTTGGAAATGGATTGGCAAAGCGCAGTTTTGTCAGACCTGCCCGGTTATTTGCGAAAGTTAGCAGATATTCGGACCGAATTTGCCTTTTCCAGAAAATATCAATGGCATTTAAATCTGGTCGATGATGCGCAGCAAATTATGGTTTTGGCTGCGCAGGATGGAAACCAATACCTGCTTGTCAACCGTTCAAAAGAAAATCAGGCCCTCTCACTTTATATGGATAAATCTAATGGTGTATATCGGGACGTGCTTATAAATACAATTTACCCTTTCGACGATCATCGCCTGGAAATAACGCTACCCCCAATGTCGGGCATGATTTTGTCGCGTAGGTAGAAAGAGCAATTCGCAGCCAAACGATACACCGCCAAAGAACTGAGGCATTTGTTGATTATTAGAAAACTATCCCAACTGTAAAATAACGAAATACCCAAAAATTACCCAATCAAAATGTAATTTTGATTATAATGACACAATAATTTCCACAACACCAAAGGAGAGTCATGACCGAAGCTGCTACAAATGAAATGGTTTCCCGCGAAAAGAAGAGAGATAAACGACGGACTCTCTTTGCGCTGTCATTTGGTTACTTCATCGACCAGGGTGAGGGTCAATCAATGTCCGTGTTATTCCCGACATTGCAGGCCTTATGGGGGCTGTCATACAGCAATTTGGGCGTGATCAGTACCGTCCGAAATCTGCTTCAATCCCTCTCGTCGCCATTTTGGGGATATATTTCTGATAAGATTTCCCGTAAAAAAGTCATTATCTTCGGCACCGGAATTTGGGGATTGTGGACTGCGGCCGTTGGTTTGACTCAAAATTTTGGACAGCTTCTTACAATCCGGGCGATCTCCGGGATCGGCCTGGGATGCCTGATGCCGGCGACGTTTTCGATCATGTCAGACACTTTCCCACCCAAGGATCGAGGTAAATCTCTGGGCATTATGGAAGCCACAGGTGTCCTGGGAATTATTGTCGCCACAATCGGTCTTGGTTTCCTGGCAAGCCCTGAACTATGGCGATGGGGGTATTTTCTCCTTGGAGGTTTCAGCGTTATCAGCGGCTTGATTGTTTGGCTCTTGGTGAAAGAACCCGTTCGGGGCGCTGCGGAACCTTAATTGGAAGGAAAAATAACGAAAGAAGATTCACAACAATTCAGTATTAACTTCGCTGATCTGATTAAGGTCCTGAAAATCCCTACCATTTGGGTAGCAATCGGCCAGGGGCTTGCAGGGTCGATGCCCTGGGTCGTGATGGGCTCCTTCCTGATCACGTGGTTTGTCAATATTAAAAACATTCCCGAATCACAAGCAACGTTGCTTTTCGCCGGTATTGTCGTTGGGACTGCGTTATCAAATATTATTGGCGGTTTTCTCGGTGATTGGGCCGAAGTGAAAAATCCAAAATTTGGACGGACGATCGTGGGACAAATTTCGATTATCAGTGGTATTCCCCTAACTTTTATTCTTTTCACCCAAACC
>WOZB01000205.1:0-2952 GCA_011620445.1 Anaerolineaceae bacterium
AAAAGCAAACCCATTTCCAGGAAAAGTACTTCGATACCTGGATAGAGCTTTAGTCATTAGCCAACCAGCCCTAATTTTCGGTAAATTTTAGAAATCAGAATGCCTTTTTCGTTGAGGTAGGCATCAATATCATGCGGATGCCGGGCGGCCGCTTGTCTCTTAAGCTCGCCGTAGGCCGCACTTTCCAAAGGATGAGCGCGCAGGTACTCCCTGAATTGGAGATGGCGGTTGAGCTCAGGGCTGTCCTTCGGGCAGACGTAGAGATGATGCTGCATCAACCCAGGCAGTGCTTTGTAGCTGAAGGATTCGCGGCCGGGAACGCCTTTGTTGCCATCATGATGGTAACCGAGCTCGGAGAGGGTTTTAGTGACAGATTCAAAGACTTGCATTGAGGGAATTACCAGGTCCAGGTCGATGATGGCTTTGGCGGCTAAACCCGGTACAGAAGTACTGCCAACATGTTCGATGGCAGTAACACCAACTGCCAGGATGGGCTGGAGGTAAAATCGGATTTTTTCAAATTCGCGGGGCCATTCAGGGTTGTAATCGTCTACTTCGATCAGCCTGTCGGCATATGGATTGCGCGGCCTGCCGGCAAAGACCAGGCTTTGGTTGGCAATCGTCAACAGGCCATCCACAGCGAAGCGATCAAACAGAACATTCAGGGCTTGCAGGAAGGCCGGGTAGTAGGGGTCACCAGGTTTGAGGGCATAAGAGCTGGAAGCCACGCCGGTCAGGAATTTGGTACGGTCATCTACAAGTGAGTTTTCGAAGCTAAGCGTTTCAGGCGCGCTGGCAAAGAAGGCCTCCACTTCTCCCAGACGCTCTTTGATTCCGCCTCCAAAACCTTTGAAAGCCGGGCAGTGCTTTCGCAAAATCGCTGCATACGCCTGAACAAATGGCGTGGACTCATCCTTCATGTTCCAGATAAGAGCTACTTCGCCGCCGGGCTTGAGCAGACGGTCGGCTTCATTGTTGAATCGCTGTGGGTCGAACCAGTGAAAAGCCTGGGCGGCTGTAATGAGGTCAAAAGCATGCTCGGGTAGGGAAGTAGCTTCGGCTGGACGGGGTATGGAAATGAAATTCGGCATGTGGCGGAACTGATCTTCGGCGACGGCACGCATTTGCGGGTTGGGTTCTACAGCGTAAACAGTGGCACCCGTGGAGAGCAAGTCTTGAGTGAAGATGCCAGTACCAGAGCCTATATCGGCAATCATTTTGCCGGGGCCGAGGGCGTATTTTACGTTTAACCAGGCCAACAAGGCAGGGGCGTATCCAGGGCGGGCTTGCCTGTAAGCTTCGGCGCGTCCGTTGAATTTTTGGGTTGATTCAAGCATTGCATGATTTTACACCGCCATCCGCGCTCGGACGGACGGCTTGAGAGGTAGTATACCGTTCGGTTAACTACCAGATATGGAAAATAACCGCAACCTTGTTCTGGAAGCAGCTCTTAAGTTATTCAGCGATTACGGTTATAAAGCCACCGGCGTGCAGGAAATATGCGAGCGAGTGGGCGTAACCAAACCGACGCTTTACCTTTATTTTGGCAGTAAGCAGGGATTGTTGATTGCGTTATTGGTGGATAAGATGCTGCCATTGATGCGCGAATTAACTTTTGCCTCTGAATATAAGCACGATCTGGTGGCCAATATCTACGCCATCTTGCGCTTAATCCTGCATGTCGGCCGAAATTTTTGGGCGTTTAAGGATTTGCTTGTAAACGGTGAGCAATCTGCCTACCTGGGGTGGTTTTCAGGCTTATGTTTCGGCCGCCGTAGCCCGTTTGGCGACCCGTTTGATTACAACTGCTGCAAGGGCAATCACGACCTGGTTGAACGCAAATAAACAGCTGCCCGCTTTGCGAAACGGTGATTGCATTTTGAGACTGACAAACCTCGGGCAAATGGCTTATACCCGCAGCTTTGAGGGGCGAACCATGCTGGCAGCCTTCAATAATCAGACATTGATGGCAAATGTGGGGATTCCCAAGCCCGGGATGGCAACCTGGAAATTCAGGAATGCTTTGAGGGATGGCGAGGAAAGATTTGTTTCTGAAACTGAGGTTCTGGAGTTGGTGCTGCTGCCTAATTCAGGGCAGGTTGGGGTGAGCAGCTACTGAGCGGCGGTCTTTTCTACCACCCAAAAATGGGAGAGGCCGAAAATTTGAAGAGGGGAACCTTCCAAACCTTGCAGCACAGCGCGCAGGATTTTACCTGACCTGGGGTGGCGCTCGATGATGTTGTCGTAGGCGCCAAAAATCACTGCACGGTGGATGAATTTCACCGGCAAGCCGGTAAAGAGTTTTTTCAGGTCGCGGCGGGTGTAGACGTTGACATGCGGGCAGAGTTTATCCCGCCATACGCGCGGCAAATAGTTGACAAAGAGTTTGTTGCCGAAGTGGTATTTGCCCCGCCAGTAGATGCCGTGGGTCTCAAAGGGGTACCAGCGGTTGGGGCAGAAGAAAATGACACGGCCGCCTGGTTTGGTGGTGCGCACCATTTCGGCGATGGCCAGGCGGTCATTTTGGACATGCTCGATGACCTCATTGTTGAAAACCAGGTCCTGGCTGTTGGACGGTAAAGGTAAGGCTTCACCTGCGCCACAGAAGATCATCTCGGAAAAGTGACGGGCTTCAACGCAGCGCGGCAATTCAATATCCATTCCGGTGACTTGACTGCCAGACTCCACGAAACGCTTCACATAGGCGCCGACCCCGCAGCCATCTTCAAAAACGCTGGCTTGCATACGAGGGCCAGCCCATGCTTCGATCATCCTGAAGCGGCGGTCCTGGCCGGCACGCCAGACATAGGAAGGCTCGCCGCGTTGGGCGGCCTTGGCTAAGTTGTCGGGCATGTGGCTGGGCATGGGGAATATTGTACCCTCTTACAAGACGAAGGAAGAAGCGAAGAATGGGAGCAATGACCGGGAGGCTTGGCGGCCTGTACTCGCCTC
>WOZB01000205.1:3052-5129 GCA_011620445.1 Anaerolineaceae bacterium
GTTAGAGTAGGGTACGTCGCTGCACACCAAAAACAAAATATGGTGGGTTGGGAACCATCCCTACAAGACCTGTAGCAGCGGAATGGATTAAGTTAGGCGGTAAGACGGAGAGAGGTCCGTCCGGCTATGTATGCTGAATAGAAAGCGCCTATTTGGACCAGTCAAAACCCATCTGCTTCTTACCGGTTATGTATTTCTGAGCGGCAATGCCAGCAATGGCTCCGTCCGCAGCCGCAATGACAGCCTGCTTGATGTGGGAACACAGAACGTCTCCAACCGCGAAGACACCTGGGATGGTGGTTTGATATTCCCGGTCGACCAGAATACAACCTTCCGGGCTGAGATCGAGTTGCCCAACTAGAAAATCAGTGATTGGCACCCCTCCCTGCAAATACAGGAAGGCACCACTGGCCTGGAGGTCCTTTTCGCCTTCACCACGGACAAGATACTTGACGCCTTCCACTCTATCAGAGCCGTAGATTTGCTTCAAGGCGGCCCCCAGAACCAATTTGATGTTCGAGCGGGATTGAAGATCCAGAACCAGTTTTTTGGAGGCACGCAATTCCGGTGTAGGGCAAAGCAAGTAAACCTGTTCGACAATATTAGCCAGGTAAAGCGCTTCATCAACAGCCTCATCGCTGGAACCGGCTACAAAGACGGTCTTGTTCTTGAAAAACGCGCCATCACAAATGGCACAATAGGAAACACCCTTACCGAGCAGCTCAGCTTCCCCCTTAACCAGATTGCTGCGCCCCATGGAACCGGTGGCGACGACGACGGTTCTGGCCTGGTAGGTACTCAGGTTGCCAAAAACCAGTTTCGGTTCAGATTTTAGATCCGTACCGATAGCTTTATCATCAATGAAAACGACACCAAATTGCTCTGCCTGGCGGCGCATGGTAAGGAGCAGATCTGCCCCGCTGATCTCCCCTTCGATGCCGGGATAGTTGGCAATTTTGCGGGTGATGGCCAGCGCGCCACTGGTGAGCCCACGGTCCAGGATAGCAGCTTTAAGACCAGCCCTGGCAGCATAGATGCCAGCGGTAGCTCCAGCCGGGCCGCCCCCAATAATCAAGGTATCATAAACCAGTGAATTTTCTTTACCGTCCATAGGCGTCTCCATTGCAGGGAGTATACAAGAGAAGAATGTCAAATTCCAATATAAGTAATGGTTATGGCGAAAGCCCCAATGTAATGGCTGAATCTGTCCAAACACAGTTAATTATATTTCCTGTTGTGTTACCCAAACCAAGGCCATCAAGGCAGCAGATACTGATAATATTAATTAGCTGATAGTTTTTTAGAGACCTTGGAAGGTATAAAAGCAAGCATGCAAAACGGGAAAGAGCCAGCGAAGGCTAAAAAATTCCGCGAAATGAATGTTAATGAGCGGTTGGCGCAACTGTTAGAAAACACGGCTCTCACGCCAGATGATTTAGCTGCCTATTCAGCCGAGGGGGGTTTACAGGTCTCCCAAGCTGCAGCCATGATCGAGAACGCGGTGGGAATTTACAGCCTGCCGATTGGAATTGCCCAGAATTTCGTCATCAATGGGCGCCAAGTACCCATCCCTATGGTTACTGAAGAGCCCTCGGTTGTGGCCGCCGCATCCATGGCTGCCAAACTGGTGATGGCTGGGGGTGGATTTACGGCCTCAATGACAGGGAATGAGATGATCGGGCAGCTCCAGGTGAGCCGTCTGCCGGATTTGCAGGAAGCCACAAGAGCACTTGAGGCACATAAGAAAGAACTACTGCAAATTGCCAGTCAAGCTAATTTGAAAAATGTGGAGCGCGGAGGCGGACCAAAAGACATTGAAATTCGACAATTCGAGCGTTCGCCTATGGGGCCATTCCTGGTATTGCATCTCATTTACGATGTGTGTGACGCGATGGGCGCGAATATGGTCAACACCATTATGGAAAAACTGGCAGGACCAGTGGCAGAGATTAGCGGGGGGAAAGTGGGCTTGCGCATCCTCAGCAACTTAGCTGACCGCAGGTTGGCAAAGGCCAGCTGCAAGATTCCAGCTTCCGCGCTGGCGTTTGATAATTTTAGCGGCGAACAGGTGAGGGAC
>WOZB01000278.1 GCA_011620445.1 Anaerolineaceae bacterium
TGCGCCATTTCACGCATCTCTCCATAATGAATTACAGCATCGATACCGGCTTATACCCGCTCGGTTCCTGCACCATGAAATTTAACCCCAAGATCAACGAAGTGGTTTCACGTTTGCCGGGCTTCGCTTTTACCCATCCCCGGCAGCCTGAAGATACCATTCAAGGCAATTTATACCTGATGTATGCCCTGCAGGAATACCTGAAGGAAATCAGCGGTTTTGCCGGCGTCACGCTTGCCCCATCCGCTGGTGCCCAGGGTGAATTTACGGGTACCCTAATTATCCGCAAGTATCATGAAGACCGTGGTGATACCCAACGCACCCGCATGCTCATCCCGGATTCCGCCCACGGTACAAACCCAGCGACCTCGGCGATGACAGGCTTTGAAGTGGTTCCATTACCCTCGGACGCACGCGGCAATGTAGACCTGGCAGCCCTGAAACAGTTGGCCGATGATCGGCTGGCCGGCTTGATGCTGACCAATCCCAATACGCTCGGCCTCTTCGATGAGAATGTATTGGATGTCATCCGCATTGTTCATGAAGCGGGCGGGCTGGTATACGGCGATGGCGCTAATTTGAATGCACTGCTGGGAGTGGTAAAGCCCGGTCATTTGGGCTTTGATGTCATGCACTTCAACCTGCATAAGACCTTCTCAACCCCCCACGGCGGTGGTGGGCCTGGGTCTGGCCCGGTGGCAGTAAGCGAGAAACTGCTTGACTTTCTGCCTGACCCTCAGGTTGTTCAGGTTCAGGCTGCGGAAGGCGAAGATCCTGCCCTTTACGGCTTTGTTCGGCCTGCCAAGTCAATTGGCCGCTTAAAAGCTTTCCACGGCCAATTTGGCATGCATATTCGGGCTTATACCTACATCCGCATGCACGGTGCGCCCGGCTTACGCAACATCGCTGAAATGGCCGTTCTCAATGCCAATTACATGATGAACAAGATCAAGCAGGCCTATCACTTGCCCTACGATCGGGTTTGTATGCACGAGTTCGTGGTGGAAGGGGTTTGGAAGGACATTCCTGAAATTCACGCATTGGATATTGCCAAACGCCTGATGGATTATAATTTCCACCCGCCCACAAACTACTTCCCGCTGATTGTGCATGAAGCGCTGATGATTGAACCCACAGAAACCGAGTCGCTCGAGTCCATGGACGCATTCATCGATGCGATGCTCAAGATTGCCAAAGAAGCCCGCGAAGAACCACAATTGCTCCACGACGCCCCACACAATACACCGGTCGGCCGCTGCGACGAACTCAAGGCTGCTAAAAACCTGGTGCTCTGCTGCTATCCACTGGACGAGCTTCAAAAGAAATAAGTATCGGAATCAAAAAAGAGCTGCTCAATTTGAGAGCAGCTCTTTTTTTTCAAGGGTCAGGGCAGACCGTCACAAGCAGACGACAGCGCGGCTTGAATAATTGCTTTATCGTCTGCGCTTGTACTAAGAGCCTCGAATTGGGCTTTTTGAATACCCATGGGCTTGAAAGGCGGGGAAACATAAAGCGCCGGGTCTGACTGGTGAATAACGTAACAACCCACGAAGGTTTGTTGGACGCCGTTTTTAGTTTCAGCCTTCATCAACACAGGAACTCTCCAATACCAGTTGCCCGTAGCTGCTAATTTTTCCGGCGGAGGGATGGAGCCTGAGATATTCCTTGTGTCGAGGTAACCAGCTTTGAAAGTGGAGTACGGGCCCGGAAAAATGGCCGGGGCTTCAAAATAATTGTAAGCTCGGGCATACTCCTGCCGATTTAATGCATTCCAGAAGGAAGAAATGACACCTTCTGGTGTCGAGCGGGAATCTACAAAATGTTTCGGGTCAATCGCACCGAGTCCATCCGGTCCAGGAAGGACACTTTCAAGCAGGCCAAATTCCATGTCTTTGCAGGCTGTTTCAAGTGCTTCTGCCTGGGTGTTCCCAGAGGGAATTTCAATCAGCTTCCCAATAACGAAATGGCGGTTGTGGTAATCTGCACTGTCAAAAAGGCTTGGGTTGGGTGTGCGTAACGTATAGCAGCCTGCCCACTCAGATGAGATGGCGGCTTTCATTCCCTTGAGAGTCAACGCCATAGTTGCATATATCGAACCCGCAGCACCGCTCGTTCCGAATTTTGTGATCGTCAACTCGTCAGGCTTAATATCAGAATACGTTTGAACAAAAGAATCGTAGCTACCAGCCTCATTAACATTATCGTTCCAGAAAGAATAAGCCATAGGTAAAAGATTTTGGCGGATCGCGTTGAAATAAGAAATCATGAACATATATTCCGATCCACGATCATCTAAATATTGTCCATCAATAAAACGATATGTAACCGGCAGCGTGATTAATCCACTGTAGGCTCCCTGAGGAGGAGTTGCATTCCCCACAATCGTCTCTGTCGCGATTTGTGTAACAATTGGCAGATTGCCTTGCTCAGGAGTTGAAGTTGGGAGATCCAGTACGGGAGTGGAAGTAGGTGTCACGGTCTCCGTGCTGAGTGGCGTGGTTATTATTTTGACTTGAGATGTGGGATTTATTGAACACGCACCAAAGGCAAATAGTAAGGTTACTATCAGCCAGGACTTTTTTTTCATCAGACCTCCATCATGTATCTTTTCCTGAGTGCAATCATGGTTAGTATACTCTGGCCCATTAATTCATCTTCTCCGAGTGCGTGTTAGGCGAAAAAATAATGGTTTGCACCTGCATCCGGTTCCGAACTACATCTCCTCCTGACTTCAGCAGATAACAATACTTTTTCTCGGCATCGTACTGCAGATTTGTCAATTTAAGTTGATGGCTATTTCAGGTAGAGGGTGACAGGGCAATGATCAGAGCCCATGATTTCGCCATGCACTTCCACATCCTTTACGTGAGACATAAAGTCCTTGTTAATCATAAAGTAGTCCAGGCGCCAGCCAATATTGCGCGGACGGGCGTTTATACGCTGGGACCACCAGGTATACTCCACTTTGTCAGGGTAAAGTTGGCGAAAAGCATCCACCATACCGTTCTCAATATACTTGTCAATCCAATCGCGTTCAATGCGCAAGAAACCCGTATTTTTTTCATTTTCTTTTGGACGGGCAATATCGATTTCATTATGGGCAGTATTGAAGTCACCAGTAATGATGACATTTTCCCCTTTTTTAATATGTTCAAGGTAAATATCCAGCAGTTTGGCATAGAAATCAAGTTTGTAGGGTACCCGTAGGTTTTCCTGCCCGCCATTGGGGAAGTAGACGTTGTAGAGGAAAAAATTGGGGTATTGAAGCCTTAAGACCCGGCCTTCGATGTCAAATTCAGGGAAGCCCATGCCAGCCTGAATGCTGAGTGGCTGTTGCTTGAAAAAAGCAGCCGTGCCGCTATAACCAGGGCGCTCAGCTGCGTTCCATGCTGAACTATAGCCAACCCTTTCGCGCATCTCATCACTCAGTTGCTCAGGCTTTACTTTAATTTCCTGCAGGCAAAGGATGTCTGGTTCAAATTCATCCACCCAATCGAGGGATTTCTTGTTCATGACTGCGCGATATCCATTGACATTCCAGGTAGTAATCTTCATGGTCTAGAACCCTTTCCGGTTAATGGTAAACTTAGCCGTTGAATCGACTAAGAATGCACAATTATACCAAGCCCCATTTCAACATTAGAAGGCTGCTCGCGCTCACAATTTTGATGACCGTGTTCGTGATGGCATTGCCAGCCATAGCCGCCCGGGCACAAACACCCACTTTACCTGAATATATTGTGGTTTCAGGGGATACCCTTTACGGCATTGCGGACCGTTTCAAGACGACGGTTGAAGAAATTCAGGCAGTCAATAATATGGATGGAGACACTAGTCTGCAGCCAGGTGACCACCTGAAAATTCCCGGACTAGAAGGCCTGAGCGGCATCATGGTTTCGGATTTTGTGCCTCTGGGGGCTAGCCTGACTGTACTGGCGCGCCGCGGGCAATCTACGGTGGAAGGTTTGATTAAGCTCAATAAACTCACCAGTCCCTCCGAACTCTTCGTTGGCCGTGAGATTACCATCACCCAAAACCCGGAAACGCAGACCGTGGCTTCCATTCCACCGCTTTTACCCGGTGAGAGCATGCTCGAAGCAGCCGTCCAAAATCAAACCAATTACTATCGGCTGGCGCGCATCAATACATTGGCTACTCCAAATTTGGCCTTACCGATGGATACTTATTACGCGCCATCCGCAACCCAGACTACCAACTCGCTGGCAATTCCTGGGCTTGAAGAGATTAGTCTGGGTAATATGCCATTTATGCAAGGTCAGACCTATACCATTCGCGTGAAGACCAGCCAACCGCTGAAAGTCAGTTCAGAACTGCGCAACCTCAAACCTGGTTTTTATCCCCTGAGTGAAAACGAACAGGTGGCCTATGGCGGCATAAACGCCCTGGCTGAGCCTGGAATTTACCCGCTTACGATGGAGTTCACCACCGCAAGTGACCTGACCTATCGCATCATCCAGTACGTCTTCGTCAATGATGGCAATTATGCCGTGGACACTAATATCAATGTGGATCCCAAAACTCTCGAAGAAGAAGCTAATGTCGATGAAGATAAGGTTTTCAACGACCTTGTTACAAATCCTACCCCTACCCAGCAGTGGAGCGGGCTTTGGCTAAGCCCGACCAATGAGCCAGTTTGTGTGACAGATAAATTCGGAAACCGCCGCACCTATAATAACGACGATTCCAAGCTTTATTACCATACAGGTTTGGATTTGGGCTATTGCATGGGTATAGACGTTTATGCCCCTGCAGCTGGTACCGTGGTGGCAGTCAAACCGGAGCAGGTCATCCGCGGCAATGCGATCGTGATTGACCACGGTATGGGAATATTCACCACTTACATGCATCTTGCAAAAATATTGGTTAGTGAGGGAGAGGCGGTTGTACCCGGGCAAAAAATTGGTGAGATTGGCAATACAGGGCGTTCGGCTGGTCCCCATTTGCACTTCCAGGTGGATGCCAACGGTGTGCACGTAAACCCTGAAACCTGGTTGTTGAAAGTATTTCCTTAAAAAAAGACAGACCTGGCAGTCTGTCTAATGCGCTGAGGGGGACTTGAACCCCCACGTCTTGCGACACATGGCCCTCAACCATGCCTGTCTGCCA
>WOZB01000183.1 GCA_011620445.1 Anaerolineaceae bacterium
CGAGATTGCCGTGCTTCGCTCGCAAGGACGGAGCTTACAGCCTGAGACCTAAAGGTCACTACGCCAAATATTAAACTAAACAAGCCAAGTAGTCTATTCCTTGGTGTATGGCTCTCCGCTGGCGGCAGGGCCAGAGCTGCGGCCGATAAAGCCGGCCAAAACAACCATGGTGATGACGTATGGGGCCATAGCCATGAATTGCGGCGGAATTTTGGAACCCAGCAGCGAAAGCTTGGAACCGATGGCATCGGCAAAGCCGAAGAGCATGCCCGCGCCAAGTGAGCCTAAAGGCGTCCACTTGCCAAAGATCATCGCCGCAATACCGATAAAGCCTTTACCAGCGGTCATACCCTCATCAAAACGCCCGACGGAGCCCAGTGTGAAGAATGCCCCGGCAATACCTGCCACCGCGCCGCTGAGCAAAACACCCATGTAGCGCGTGCGGATGACGTTGATGCCCAGCGTATCGGCTGCTTTGGGATGTTCACCCACAGAACGCAGGCGCAGACCCCAACGGGTTTGGAAGAGCGCAACTTGTAGAATGATGAGCAGCGCAAAAAGGATGTACACGAAGAGATTCGTATTAAAGAGGGTTGGCCCCAGTATCGGTATATTTGCTAAACCAGGAATGGGGACCCGGGTGAACATAGGCGGTGAGTTAAGGGCTTCGTTTTTCTGCAGGAAACGCTGAGAGATAAACGAAGTGAGGCCAGCAGAGAAAATATTGATGACTGTACCTGAAATGACCTGGTTAATTTTGTACCTGATTGATAGGAATGCGTGAATGAGCGCAAGGACAACGGCTGAGAAAATTCCGCCCAGCAGACCAAACCAGGCATTCTGTGTGGCACTGGCAACAATTGCCGCAACCATACAGGACATGAGCATCATACCCTCAATGGCAATATTGACGACACCTGAGCGCTCAGCAAGGATACCAGAGAAGGCTGCCAGTGTAATTGGTACCGCTAACAAAACCGCGCTTGAAAGCATGCCGCCCAAATTCAAGGATTTGCTGCTGGCTTGCCAGATGAGGAAGCCAAATATGAGGCAGAAGAAAGCAATGGCAACCATGAGGTTGGTCAATTTGCCAAAACCCTTGATCAGTTGGTATAGGCCAATCAGGAGGGTTATTCCAGCCAATATGTAAAGTGCTGTGCTGGAATTAAATACCCAGTCTGCCATTGTGCCGACGGTAATGCCACCCGGGGTCATAACGAACTTGGTCATGGCGTCTGAGGTAATTGAGCGGCTGAAAACAAAGAAGATGATGGCCGCGGTGAGGATTTCAATCACTCCCATGGCTAACTTACGAGTGGGTGTGATTTCGGCAAGTTGTTTATGAACAATAATCTGTGTATTCGTGGTCATGACTTACCTCCCCAACCGCTGAGGAAGACCGTGCTTTCCTCCGGGCCTTTCTTTTTTAGTCGGTAAAGTGAGCGGATAATGGCTGGCGCTGCCACGAACATGAGAATGAAAGCCTGGATCACATCCACAATATCGATTGGGATTTGCGAAGTAACCATCATGCGGGTGGCGCCGTTTCTGAGGGTACCAAAGAGGATGGAAGCCAGCACAACACCCAGCGGGTGGTTGCCGCCGATGAGTGCAAGTGCAATACTGTCAAAACCATAGCCGGAGGAGAGGCCGATGGCCATTGAGCGATTGACGGCCAGCACCTGTACCGCGCCTGCCATCCCAGCCAGGGCACCTGAAAGGGACATGCCGATGATGATGGTGCGAACCGTGCTGAGGCCGGCATACTTGGCAGCCCGCGGGTTGGTACCCACAGTGCGCAGGTCCAGGCCCCAAGTAGTTTTGAAAAGCAGGAACCAGATTAGCCAGGCGATCGCGAGGGCGATGAAGAATCCCAAATGAAATCGAATCGGTGTTTCGAAAAACTGGGGAATTTCCGCGCTTTTTTCAATCAGGGGGCTGATGGGCATGCCGCCTGCATTGGGGCGGGTCATTGGGCCAGTTAATAGCCACTCAGTCAGGCGGAAAGCAATCCAGTTCAACATGATGGTGTTGATGACTTCATGGGCTCCGGTTTCGGCTTTTAACCAACCCGGAATGAAACCCCAAAAAGCACCTCCCAATGCGCCTGCCAGGAAGGCCAGAGGCATATGAATATATGGTGGTAAGCCTTTAATTGCATAGCCGACAAATGTTGCGCAAGCTGCACCAATGAATAGCTGCCCTTCAACGCCGATATTGAAGAGCCCAGCCCTGAAACCAAGAGCAACAGCCAGGCCAGCAAAGATGTAAGGGGTAGATTGAACGAGGCTTTCAAGAAAGGGGTTGACAGCCATGCGGATTTCACGGGCTTCACCTGCTCGTAAAGCCTCCACAATGCGAACCGGGTTGCCAATGGAACCTTCAAATAGCGCTTGGTAGGCTTTGCCAATCTCGCCGAAAGCAGTAGCAATCCCATTGCCAAAGGACAGGCTGAACGCCTGGTAGACGGTTGGGGTTGTAACGGCAATAAGAACACCCCCCAGTATGAGACCGGTTAGGATTGCCAAAACTGGAATGGAAACGGAAGACCAAAGACCGTGTTTATGCGGTTTCCCTTCCGACGGCTCCTTATTGAGATCGCGGATGATTGTTTTTCCCAGATCATTTTTAGTATCAGTCATGGGTTACATTCCTTCCTTCTCGGGGGTCGAGGTGTTCCCGTTGGGACTGGGTGCAGCTTGCTTATCCGTGATGCCAGCCATGAGTAACCCTATTTGTTCCTTTGTTGTTTCCCGGCTGTCTTTGACCGCAATGATTTTTCCGCGGAACATGACAGCGATGCGGTCAGATAGCTCCATGATTTCATCCAGCTCAGGTGATATCAGCAGAACGGCACAGCCTTCATCGCGCTTCTGGATGATGCGTTTGTGGATGTACTCAATGGAACCGACATCCAGGCCGCGGGTGGGCTGGGAAGCAACCAGAAACTTGATAGGGCGTGAAAGTTCGCGGGCAATGATCACTTTTTGCTGGTTGCCACCGGATAAAGTGCCCACAGGGGTTAGCGAGCTTGGTGTGCGAATGTCAAAATCCTTGACGAGTTGATCAGAGTTTTTTAGGATGGCCGGGTAGTCGAGCAACTTGCCTTTCGAAAACGGAGGCTGATAATAAGAACAAAGGACCAGGTTCTCAGCAACAGGAAAGGGAAGCACCAGGCCATCTCTTTGGCGGTCCTCCGGGACGTGGGCGCTGCCCAATTCAGTAATATAGCGTGGGCTGGCTTTGCTGATATCCTCACCCAGAAGGGTAATCCGACCACCGATGGGTTTTTGCATACCGGTAATGGCCTCGCAAAGTTCTGTTTGTCCGTTACCCTGCACACCAGCAATGCCTAAAATTTCGCCTTCGCGGACGGTGAAAGTTACTTCATCCACCATAATGTTCAGAGCTTTATCCACGGCGGTGAGGTTCTCAACCGAAAGAATCACCTCCCCAGGCACTTTATCGGCCTTTTCCACCACCAGGTTCACTTCGCGACCAACCATCATTTCTGCCAGCGATTCCTGATCGGCTTCGGCTGGAAGGGCTTCGCCTGTTACCCGACCTCGGCGTAAAACCATGATACGGTCAGCGATGGCAAGAACTTCGCGCAGTTTATGCGTGATGAAAATTATGGATTTGCCCTGGGCTTTGAGGGAGCGCATGATCTCAAAAAGTTCATCGGCTTCCTGAGGCGTAAGCACGGCAGTCGGCTCGTCAAAAATTAGAATTTCAGCCTGTCGATAGAGGAGTTTGATAATCTCTACCCGCTGCTGAACACCGACTGGAAGGTCGCCAACCAATTCGGAAGGATCGACAGCCAGATTGTATTTATGTGAAAGTTCGGAAATCTTCTTACTGGCGCTGGCACGGTCGAGGAAACCAAGTGCCTTGACGGTTTCATCGCCAAGCATCACGTTTTCTGCCACGGTAAAGACAGGAATCAACATGAAGTGCTGATGGACCATACCGATGCCTTTGGCGATGGCGTCTTTGGGGGACTCGCAGCGTGTTAACTGGCCATTGATCAATATTTCGCCCTCGTCCGGCTGGTAAAGGCCGTAAAGGATATTCATCAAGGTGGTCTTCCCGGCGCCGTTTTCCCCCAGGAGAGCTAAAATTTCACCCTTTTGCAAGGTGAGGTTAATGTGATCACTTGCCAGAACGCCGGGGAATTGTTTGGTAATCCCCTTCAGCTCAAGGATTGGATTCATATGTTCCCTGCCTAAATATTTTTTTGAATCTTACCACAGCGGGCATAAAAAAACGGGTTGGTTTGAGGCCAACCCGTTTTGTTTATCTTTAACGAACTACTTAAGTTTGAGGGTACCTGAAACAAGATCGGCTGAAAGTTGGTCAAGTTCAGCTTTGAGTTCAGGAGTTACCAGGGATTCGAGATCGTGGAAGGGGGCCAATGCAACGCCCTTGTTCTCCAGGGTACCGACAACGTTTCCGCCCTTGAAGGTGCCTTCTTTGACGCTCTTCGCGACAGCGAAGGTGGTGGCATCCATCAATTTCATAACAGAAGTGAGGATGATGTCCTTGTATTCGGGGGCAGTCAGATACCAGTCAGAGTCGACGCCAATGAGGTAAGCGTTTCCGCGTTCCTTAATAGCGGCGGCGGCACCGAGGCCCACAGGACCAGCGACGGGCATGATGATGTCAGCGCCTTCGTCCATCAGGGAAGTGGCAAGTTCTTTGCCTTTTTGCTGATCATCAAAGGAGTTCGAGAAAAGACCCTTGGTGTCATCAGCGAGGTCCCAACCCAAAACTTCTACTGCAGTGCCCTTAACTTCATTGTACTTGGCAACGCCTTCGGCGAAGCCTTTCATGAAGATGGTCACAGTCGGGATCGGGATACCGCCAAAGGTGCCAACCTTACCAGTTTTGGTAAGGGCAGCAGCGGCATAGCCGGCGAGGAAGGCAGCCTGATCAGTCTGGAAGATCTGGCCGACCACATTGTTGATGGCTGGTTCGTAGGCATAGTCGACGATAGAGAATTTGGCGTCCGGATTGGCTTCAGCAGCAGCCTTGGTGGCATCGCCGAGCAGGAAACCTACAGTAACGATCAGGTCGCATTTTTCTTCGAGGAATGCATTAATGTTCTTCT
>WOZB01000140.1 GCA_011620445.1 Anaerolineaceae bacterium
TCTGCGGATGTGCCCGGCCTCAAAGAAGACGGGTATCAAAAGGCCCGCTCAGCCTGTGCTCGCCAATTAGTGGATGGGGTTGAGGACGCCGGCGCAATCAAAGCTAAAACAGAACCGTACATTAAAGCATTAGGAGTGGAAATGATAGAAGTAGGTAAATTAGACGCCTTCGACCATACCTTACGGTGATCTGGCAGGTCGGTACATATTCAGGAAACAGATGAAGTTCATTCAGTACAATACCCCTCAATTACTTAAGATGGGCATAAAACACAGGATGTATATCCTAAATGGTTCAGGTGGATGGAAACCGTATCGATACTTATTTGGATAAATATAACGACTTTTGACGTAAGAATTGACAGAAAACCTCTTATTAGGTACAAAACTGCAAAACATTGTGGAATTACACAACTTTTCCAGGCAGACATTATTCTGCCTCGCACTGTGTACTTTGTGCATAGTGAAATGGTCCAATTTTTTTGATCAACTACTGTTTGCCGAACGAGCGAGCCATCGCAGCAATGCAAACAGAATTAAGACCACAATTAACAACAGAGCTGCTACAGGTATGGCAGAAGACAAGCCGAACCCCTGGAAGCGCTCATAAATTAGAACGGGAATGATCTTAGGGCTGTAAGCCAGGATCACTACCGCGCCAAACTCACTGATTCCGCGTGCCCACATGGTTATTGCTCCACTAAGCACTCCCTGCCAGGCCAAAGGTAATGTGATCCGCCAAAAGACCTGCCACGCACCAGCACCATCCATGCGAGCTGAGTGTTCCAGCTCGATATCCACCGATGAAAAAGCTTCACGGCTCGAATTGATCAGGAGGGGCAGGCTGACGAACATCATACCCACTACAATCCCGCCGAGGCTATCTGTAAAGTACACTCCCAATTTCCCAAGCAAACCGCCAATGATACCCATCCTGCCAAAAACCAACAGAAGAGCAATGCCTGCAGCCGTGTGGGGGATAATCAGCGGTAGGTCCACAATACCCATAAGCAGAGATTTACCTGGAAAATTGCCCCTTGAGAGAATATATGCCAACGGCAGACCAAAGAGAAGCCCAAGACTCGTCGCTATGCCACCAGCCAGGAATGTCAAACCGATAGAGTGAGCAACATCTTTGTCTGTGATTGTTTCAAGCAATTGTTCAAGCGTGGTTGAAAAAAAGGTTACGAAAACTGGTAAGAGGATGAAAAGGATTAGCAAACTTGCTGCGATAACAAATCCAAAGGGCAAACGGGTCTTCATGATGTTATTGGAAGTACTTCCTAAGACGTTCTGGCAGATTAGCTTCTCCACTGATGACAGCCGGTAGCAGTAACGGGTGAGCGTTCTTTTCCATGATTGCCTGCCCTTCTGGGCTGTAAAGGAACTCAATGAATTGCATTGCCTGTTCAGGGTGTGGGGCATTGGTAGGAATAGTAAGCCCATAGATGATTTGCTCTCCCTTAAATATTGGCTCAACACTGGCAAAACGCTGAAAATCCATCTTGACAGTCACCGTGCCATATTCTGTGTCCATATCCGGCTTTCCCAGGTTCAGATTGTCAGGGAGCTTAAGCATCTTAAAGCCATGTTGTTGGATAACGCTTTCATACTCAAAGGTATAGTCCACTTCCCCCGCCTCGAGCAGTGAAATCAGTGCCACGTTTGAGCCGCGCATCATGATGTGGCTTTCACGCGTTGTCTCAAGTACCTCAGGAATGCGGATGATTTGCATGTCACCCATGTCAATCAGCCGGATAGGGTGAGTAAATTGGTCCTTGAGAAAATTTGTAAAAATGTTAGGGTTCTGATAGATTTTCTGTGCCAAACTGAATACCATCAACTGACGGTAACCAACTGCGTCGAACCTGGGATCGGAGAGACCTACTTTCACATCTGGACGCGATAGAATTTCCCACCAATTCTCTGGATTTATTTCACTTGAGTATTTGCTATCTGCGTGATACGCAATCGCCAATGAGTTTGTTGCCATTTTGATATGCCAGTTCGCATAGGGTTGGTTTGTTCCTGGAATATTGACTTGATACATAAGCATGGGCATCAAGGCTTGATCTGCTGAAGCGACCAGGTCGATGGGTTCATGCAATTCGGTTACATGCCGAATCACCTGGATGGAACCATGATATTCAGCTTGAACATCAATATCCGGGTAATTCTTTTCGAATGCTTTCTCAATTTCATCAAAAGGCTGGATCAAACTTCCCGCGGCGAAAACAACCAACGGCGTTTTCTGCTTGGGAGCGCATGCAGACAAACAAAAAGCAACCAGCAACGCAATTATCCAAGAAGCGCGTGTTTTCATATTTTTCACTTTCGGGGTGGGCGGATCAACACCCACCCCGTCATGAGTTATAAAGCTACTTGATTTCGATAACAGCCAGGTCTTTTACCCAACTGCTGCTCTCAAAACCAGGCATGTAGGTGCGCAGGATCTTTTCATCCCAACCCACCAGGCAGGTTTCACAAGCCATTACCTCTGCCAGGGGAACCTCAGAGGAGTAGCCATCGCTGGCGATCAGTGAAACAGTTGTTGCTCCCTCAGGAATCGTTAATACTCCGAGCAAGTCTTTCATTAGAACCCCGGTAACATCAATCTGATCCCCTTTAGGGTGTGTGATGTTCAGATTTACAACCGCCATTGCCAACAAGTCCTGCATGGTCAATTCTTTTTCACCATCTGCCAGGCCTTTGATAACAAATGAGGCGTTTTGCGGGCCAACAATTGCTGGTTCTTCACTTACAGGCGCTTCGGTGGCAGGTTCTTCTATTGCTTCTTCAGTTGCTTTCTCAGCAGAAGCTTCAGCGGCCTCAAAGTTGAGCTGCACCTTGACGATGCCGCCAACCATTTGCTTTTTTGTTAAATCAGGGCCAACAAGCCGCAGCGGAAAGTCATTGCCTGAAAGGGGTTCTCCATCAACAAGGTAAGCCAAAATGATATCGTCGTCACGCATGACCGTGTAAGAGTCGAGAGTTACCGTATAACCATCCGCAGAGACAAGGTCGATGGTATAACCTGCTTTTGCCAGATCATCTCGATAAGCATCATCGCCGTGTTTTACCTCATCATCCACGCGGCCGATAAGATAGTAGAGGGGAATGCCTTCCCATTCTTTGCCATCACCGTCCACCCAAACTCGTTTGTGGCAATCATCTGCCGCGCCTGATTCGAAGGTAGCCCGGTCCATGGGTTCATCAATGGCACCGACAAAATCCACCACCCAATCTTCGATGGCTCTCTTTAAGATGACTTTGTTGACGTATTTGATTGACCAGTGACCATCCACAACTTGCAGGGGTGATTCCCCAATGATGACGAGGCGCAGAGTACCCTCCATGTCGGGATTGAGGGGCTGCCCATCCCGTTCATAAGCCAGGATTGTCTGCAAAGTACCAATTTTCTCCATTTCATCCCCACTGGACACATCATAGGTAATGTACTCGCCGTTATTGATCTGCCCGGGCGAAAAAGTGATGGAATAGCCATCTTCGGCGAGGATCTCAACACTGTGCTCTTCTGTCATGCCACCTACTGTATCGAGTAGGTCACTCAAGAGCACGCCCTTATAGGGCGCTGGGGCTGTGATCTTTCCAGTACTGGACATGATACCCCCCAGGCCCTCAACCGCTGGCATCGCCTTGAGTTGGTCAAGGGTGAAGTAAGTGGAGGTGTCATCCTTGACTAATTCCAACACTGTTTGAGGAACTTCTTCCAAGGTTACAGATGTTGCGACTACGGTTGGAACTTCGACTGGAGCTTGGACTGCAGGTGCAACGCAGCCGCCAAGACTGATTATTACCCCCGTCAACAACACAAAAACAAAACCTTTAAATAGGAATTTCATCTCGTTCTCCTTTCCAAAAGGGAGGCGTTGCTGTTTCCGGCAACACCCTTGAGCAATTGACCTGTGGGATTTGCCAACTGCTGCCGCTCACCTACCCATGTCTTATTAATTTAGGAGTAGTGAGTCGAAGAAACAAGATTATTTTACTATGCTAACGAGGATTTGACCTTTTAGTTTCGTAAAGCCGGCAATAGTCTCGATGAGATTGTTAAGAGTAATATTGAGTTTTGCCTGGATCAGTAGAAAGACAACTACGTCATCTTTCCTGAAAATTCGTTTTTGTATTCAAAAATACTAAAAATTGGTAAAAGTGAGTAAGTAGGGTGCTAAATTTATAGCAAATGAGGGTAAATATATAGAAGGAAACAGGGCTACCATTGCACAGACCCTGTTTCTCATTAATGACGCCCTAAATTAGGATTGCAGTCTTATTCGGGCAGGAAGAAATCAACGATCACTTCGGTAGCGTCCAGATTACCGGTCTGGGCGCCGGCTGAACGCAGCTGCGGACGGCGCGGTGGCCAGGCATGACCGCCGTTCTGCACAATGTAACTGACCACGCGGGTGCCATTTTGACAGCCGGTGTAAGTCAATTTCTCCACCCAGGTGCCATCGTCTACGAGGGTCGGCAGGGTTTCTGTGGTTGGCTCAAGCGAGCAGCCATTTGCGGCGGCAAATTTATTTACCGATTCTGCACGCGAGACCACCTTGCCGCCCTCACATCCAAAGCGGACGTCCTCGCAAACCGTTCCGCCATCAAGGGGGATGAACGGGTCTGAACCGCCATTTATTGAAAGGAAATCAACAGGAGCGAATGGATTGCAGTTTGGGTAGATCGGCTCTGGAATGTTCCCGATCACCGGGGCGATGCCGGCAAAGATGCCATTTGTTTCGCAGCCAAGCCGGTAGGCCATCATCCCTCCATTCGAAGCGCCGGTCAGGTAAACGCGCTTTTTATCCAAAGGCACCTTTGCGGCGATGTCGTCGATCATGGAGGTGATAAATTTTACGTCGTCAATATTTTGTGCCGAAGAGCTTAATGTTCCGCGCCCATCGTTCCAGCGCGCCGTCTGGATGCGCCCGGGTTCCTGATATGCGTTCGGGTAGACGGTATAAAATCCGCGCTGGTCGGCATAAGCATCGAACCCCAGTCCCACTTGCATCTCGCCTCCGGTGCCATAAGTGCCGTGCAGTACGATGAGTAAAGGCAGAGGATTCCCCTGCTGCA
>WOZB01000107.1 GCA_011620445.1 Anaerolineaceae bacterium
TGTGAACTCGCTGATTTTTCTTTTATGTGGGTCTGAGCCAAACAATTTGGAGATCTTTTTAAACATTTTTCCTCGTTGGCCGGTAAATTTGTCCCTCCCGTGCCGCAAAAGATTATAGCATAGACGGTTTTTGGAAAAGCTCCCTGATGTAGACTTTTGAGAGCAGGCTGACCTTAGAAAAAATGCCGGATTCCGCCTGTACATCTCATTGATTTGGCATTCTATAAAGATTAGAATGCCGTTAATTGCCACCCAACCTGAATAGAGGAGCTATGTCCAAAGCCACAAGCAAAGCAGTCGATACTTACGTAATCATTGGCGGTGGGATTGCCGGGGTAAGCGCGGCTGAAGCCATCCGGGAAGTGGACAGTACCGGCAAGATTATTCTCATCTGCAATGAACCAGAATTACCTTACTACCGCATGAACCTTACCCGCTATCTTGCCGGTGATGTCAATGTATCTTCATTACCGCTGCATCCAGATGCCTGGTATCAAAAACATGCTGTTGAGTTGATGCTGAATACGAACGTGGATTCCATTGACCCAGCTTCCAAAGAAGTGCGCCTGGCAGGTAATGGCACTCTCAGTTACGACAAACTTATTCTTGCTAACGGCGCGCAACCCTTCATGCCCGGCTTCCCCGGAAAGGATCTGAAAGGCGTTTGGACCGTGCGCACGCTTAGGGACGCGGATAATATCCTGTATTGCTGCGTACCGCCCATCGAAGTTGTCTGCATCGGCGGCGGCTTACTGGGCTTGGAAAACGCCGGCGCGCTTGCCAAAAGAGGCGCAGATGTGACCGTGATTGAAACCTTTGATTGGCTGCTCCCTCGCCAACTGCCCAAGGTAGGCGGTAAACAACTTGAGAAACTGATTCTAAAGATGGGAATCAAGGTGGTTACCGGCGGTAAAGTAAAGGAATTGCGCGGCAAAGACGCCGTCAGGGCGGTCGCGTTTGAAGATGACACTGAACTGCCTGCCGACCTTGTGCTTGTAACTACTGGTGTCGTCTCTGACACCAAACTGGCTAAAGAGGCCGGCCTTAAAGTAAATAAGGGTGTGGTCGTAGACGAGCACATGCGCACTTCCGTACCAGATATCTTCGCCGCTGGCGATAACTCCGAATGCAATGGTAAATTGTACGGCCTTTGGATGCCTGCCAAAACCCAGGGCACAGTAGCCGGGCATAATGCCGCGGGCAAGGATGATGTTTTCCCTGAATTGCCGCCTTCAGCGAAACTGAAAGTGTTGGGAATTGACCTCTTCAGTGTCGGTCAAATTGCGCCTGTTGACCCAGAGGATGTGCTTATTTATGAAGCCAAAGGTGATGGTTTTACCGGTTTTGTCTTACGGGAAGGCAAACTGATCGGTGCCAGCCTTATGGGTGATGTGAGCCTGGCGGATGCGGCCAAACAAGCGGTAAATACAGGTAAGATGTTCAGCACCGAAAAAGGTGAACGCTTGACGGTTTCCGCTATCAATACAGCCTTACGCGCCTAAACCAGGTAAATTACAGTATTATCTTTTTCAACTAAAAGCCGGAGTAATTTACCTCCGGCTTTCTTTTATTTGATCGAAAGTTTAGTTTGTAGTGCCATCATTCATGAATTTTGAAACATCAATCATGGTATTGGCGTCGCTCGTCATCACTTGCGGTAGAATGCCGTTCCATTTGGTCAGGAAGAGATAATTCAAATATTCCTGAGTCAGAGCACCGGTGTCTTTTAGAGCTTTTTGGGCATCTGCCTGACCCTGTGCACGCGCAACCTCTGCCTGGGCATCAATCTCAGCCTGGAATAGACGCTGCTTGGCGGTCTCAACTTGTTGTTGGGCAACCTGCTTTTGCTCGATGGCGGCCTGGTATTCCGGTGAGAAGTCAAAGTTGACAATGTTAAAGTTCTCAACAATGATGTGGTTTCTGGCCAGCTCGTCCTTGAGGGAATTTTCAGCCTGCAGCCGTACAATCTCGCGCCGGGTAATCAATTCCTCAGCCGAATATTGCGCGGTGGTGGCTTTAAACGTGTTTTGCACAGCTGGGGCGATAATCACATTCGCATAATCCGGGCCTATATTCTGATAAACGGCAATCGCCTGGGTGCCATCCAGATGGTAGTTGATGGCAACCGATGACGTAGCTAATTGCAAATCTTTGGACATAGCTGTGGCTTCAACCTGATCCTTCTGGGTGCGTACGCTCATTAGCACAATGCTTTCGGCGAAAGGAGCATGCACGCCCAAACCAGGGTAAGCCACTCGTTGGGCAGCACCCCAACGTGTAACCAAACCGACATAGCCCGCCGGTATCATGTGGATGGAGTTAGTCACCAAAATAACAACCACCAGGATGATGGCAAGTATTAACCAGATGCCTTTCTTGAAATTGGGCATTTTCATTCCCTTCATTGGATTCTTTCCCTTGTTGCTTTCTGTAAATTTTGTATCGTACATGTTTCACCTCGTGTCATAATTATCCCGAACTTCCCATAAATATGCCATAGATTCTCTACTGAACATTGTGAACCCGCATCTTTTCTTGATTCTGGAGTAAATACAATGGGAAAGTCCCTGGAAAGACACGAGTTTTTTGTAGGCGGTCGCACATCCAAGTACAATTAGTGCTTGTAGATGTCCATGGAACAAGATTCTGAATTGATCCCCGAACTGGTTCTCGAAACCAATTTGCCCGTCACAGAGCAGGCTAAAGCTGCCGATCGCTTTGACCTAAAAGGCGTGAGCCTGATTTCCTTTGCCCACGGCCTGCACGACATCTATTCAAGCTGGCTGTCGGCTTTGCTGCCCGTGCTCATCGAGAAATTCACGCTCACCAACACCATGGCCGGCGCCCTCAGTATGGCGCTCACATTCCCTTCTGTTCTGCAACCCCTCATTGGTTACACGGCTGATCGAAAAAACTTGCGCTGGCTGATTGTGCTTGCTCCAGCCGTCACCGCCCTGGTGATGACCAACCTGGGTGTGATCCCATCATATGCACTGCTGTTTCCCCTTTTGCTCCTGGCAGGGCTTAGCGCAGCCGGCATCCATTCGGTTGGTCCCGGTGTGGTCAGTCACTTCTCCGGGAAAGCCATCGGCAAAGGCATGAGTTTTTGGATGATCGGCGGCGAATTTGGCTACTCAGTCGGTCCACTGCTGGCCACCAGTATGGTCGCTTTGATTGGCTTTACCCGCATGCCCCTGCTGGTCATCGGTGGAATTCTGGTTTCTCTCTTCCTAGCCTATGCCACCCGAGATGTGGATACCCGCAGTGCCAGCAAAGAATTAAAGATTAACCGTCCAGCTTTCATGAGAAACCTGAAACATGTGATGTTTCCCATGGTCTTGCTGTTGATTACCCGCGCTCTGGCCGGTGTGATGCTGAGCACTTTTATGCCCACATTCCTAAGATCGCAAGGGGCCAGTCTTGGTTTTGCAGGCGCAGGGATGGCCATTGCTGGGGCGGCTGGGGCAGTCGGTTCCTATATTGCCGGCACTCTCAGCGATAAGTTGGGGCACCGCAAGATTCTTTTCATTGGTATCATGATCACGCCTATCTTCATGCTGCTTTTTCTTAACACCCAGGGTTGGTTGAAGATACCGATGCTGATTCTCAGCGGGTTTTTCGGGCTTTCCTTGTTCCCAGTTATGATGTCTACGATTATGAAGTTCTTCCCGGAAGACCGCTCGTTCGCGAATGGCATCTTCATGTCACTGAACTTTATCATCCAATCCTTAGGTGCGATCGGGGCCGGACGCATTGCGGATTTAAGGGGTATGCCTTTTGCCTTCAGTGTGGCTGCCCTTACCATGCCTCTGGGTCTGTTAGCCTTACTGCTGATGCCAAAAGGCTACAAAGTTCAGGAGTAGCGCCACCCTTTTCAACCTTCTCTCACAATTAAATCTATTAGGCAATTGACTGGTCCCCGAAAATTAGTTTCGATTGACACCCCTCGGGTAAATTGCTATAATGACGTCCTGTTTTGGGCGCGTAGCTCAGTTGGTTAGAGCGCACGGTTCACATCCGTGAGGTTCGTAGGTTCGAGCCCTATCGCGCCCATTCACTATTAATACCGCTAAGTCTCCTCACAGATCCAAAAACAACAATTATTCTTTTATTTCATCACTGTCGGCAGAAAGCTTGGATAGTCGTAATCCAAGCGCACGTTCGCAAGAATGATGTCAGAAGACCCATTTTGCGGAAAGTGCACCACCAGATAATAAGAGTACAACTGATTGTCGATTACGGGATCTGCGAAGGCCATAACGGATAAATAACGCAAAGCAAATTCGTTGCCGCCGGATTGCATTTTTGCCATCGGCGTTCCTTCTGCCAGTCTATCTCCGCGAAACAGATAAATCTGGTTTTTTTCCGGGGTGGAAAAGGCCCGGTAGTATACGGTCATTTTTGTGAGTGCCGCGCCATGCGGAAGTGTTAGCCCGGCAACCATATTGCATTCTTCGGTCGGGTTCATGTTGATAATTCCTGAGCAGTTGACACTCCAAACATTAGCCGGCGAGTGAGGATGGAAATCAAAGGCGCTGACCATAATAGACTCAAGTCCCCCGGGCACAAGCCCTGTTCCTGTAAGCGTTCCGCCTGTAGTCTGTGCACCTTGAAACTTCTGCCTGTCATCCCCACCCACTTGCGCGGAAACGACCGCGTTTGCGGAGGAAAACACTAGCATTCACAGGAGCAAAACGATCAGGATGGTTTGAAACTTGAACCTCGTTTTCATCACAACCTCCCAGATTTAATAATGTGAAATTGATAATTGGACACTTAAACTAAACATAAGAGAATAGCAGCTTACAACTATTAACAGCGCGACCATTTGGGGTGGTAATTCTTTGAGAAATTTATAAGAATGCAAAAGATACGAGTGCCCGATTCGTTTCCGGGAAGTATAATTTGATGAAATCATGTGGATTGGGAGGGTCACGCATGTCCGATCAACTAATCAGTCTTCGGTGCCCATATTGCGGCAGCAATATGGAAATAGATGAAAAACGGAACTTGTTAGTATGCCCATCATGCGGTAGCGAACATTTCATAAAAGAAAATATTGGTTCGC
>WOZB01000226.1 GCA_011620445.1 Anaerolineaceae bacterium
TTACCTATATTTTCTTTTAAAACGTTATGATCAACATATGCTTTCAAGAGAACAGGTCTTTCACATACACTAAGTTGACTAAAGGCAACCTGGTGAAATTCCCAAAAAGCCTCAAGGTCTACCGTCTCGTACAAGAATTGAAAGTGAATTTCTATGTAAAAGTGAATATCATATAGTGAGTAGTGGAATTCGACATGCTGGTCTGGTCAACGAGGGATGTACAAACAAGTGTCGTGAATCATGATCTACATTAGTTTTCTTGAGGTTATTTGTAAGGGTTAGAAGCAAAGAACAAGATGGCAAACAAAGTTTGGATCAACAATTCTATTGAGGACCTCAACAAAGCGGCTGCGGCGAATATCGCTGACATTCTATCAAAAGCAGTTCGGCTTCGAGGAGCTGCCAATCTTGCCCTTTCGGGTGGGTCCACTCCAATGGGCCTCTACCAAACGCTATCTCAAGATTATTATCGGGAGCTAATACCCTGGAATAAAATCCATTTTTTCTGGGGTGATGAGCGCTGCGTTCCGCCGGACCATCCAGAAAGTAATTATAAACAGGCGCTTGATCATCTTCTCAGCCATATCCCTGCCATTCTGGAAAACATTCACCGGATTAAGGGAGAACTCGGCCCGGATGAAGCAGTTTCGGACTATATTCAAGTTCTGTCGGGTTTTGCCCAAGGCAAATACCCCTGGCCAGTATTTGACGTAACATTGATGGGTATGGGTGAGGACGGCCATACTGCCTCTCTTTTTCCCGGAACGGTGGAGCCGTTGGAGACTGTAACCCCAGTCATTCAGGTAAATGCCGCATATCAGGACCGCCCATCGAGACGCATCACGTTAACAGCGGCTGTGTTTAACTCATCAAGAAATATTATCTTTCTTGTAACGGGTGAAAAAAAAGCAAAAACACTTGAAATCGCGCTCTCAGATCGCCGCGATCCTGTGAACTTCCCGGTTCAAAGGATCAAACCGACTCACGGGAATACCATTTGGTATCTCGATTCAGAAGCAGCAAAATTTCTAAAGGAACGGTAATCACCTAGACAGGTTTATTGGCCAAATCGAGAACAATATTCTTCTATAAAGCAACGGAAAGAGGTTAAAAATGGACGAGCACAAGAAATTTGAAAACAGAGTGGTTGTAATCACCGGAGCAAGCGGAGGGCTTGGCAGTGTGGTTTCGCGTCAATTCGCGCGGAGCGGTGCAAAATTAGTCCTGGTTGGTCAACACATTGAAAAGCTCGATTTATTGGGAAATTCTCTGGAAATTCCAAGGCAGCAATGGATTTCCGTAGCGGCCGATCTTACACAAGAAAAGGCTGCCGCGGAAGTATTGAAAGCCGTGATTACTAATTTTGGTCATATTGACATCCTTATCCATCTGGTAGGTGGCTGGATAGGGGGCAAATCACTTTCTCAGGTGAGTTCTGAGGAGCTTGATGAAATGATGAAGCAGCATATCTGGTCGACCTTTAATGTTACACACGCTTTAGTGCCAAAATTGATCGAAAACAAGTGGGGCAGGCTGATTATTGTATCTTCCCCAAGCGTGGCTAATCCTCCCGCGAATGGATTACCATATTCCATTGCAAAGTCAGGACAAGAAGCCCTGATGCTTACCCTTGCCGAAGAACTTAAAGGAACTGGTGTGACCGCGAATATTCTTCGTGTTCGCGCAATCGATGTAAATAACGAGAAGGTGCTAAATCCGTCTGTAAAAAATGCCCACTGGACGACCCCCGCGGAGATCGACGCAGCCATGGAATACCTCTGCTCTGAAGAAGCCGGTACTGTGAATGGGGCGCGCATCCCACTGTATGGAGGCGCTTAACAAGGCCGGAGGCTTGTAAACTATTGCCTAATCTGCTCAAATCCCGCCCAATCCGCTCAAATCCTGCCAAGGGTGTGATCGTTTTATTACAGATAGATCCTTTTTAACCTCCAGGCAGTGAAACCCGTGATACGAAGGGAACGAAAACCACCCGCTTTACAGGTGGTTTTCATGATCCTTGTTATATTTCCGCGATGGTTCAATCCATCGCGCAGCGGAAGCCGAGGTTGTTGCTGCTATGGAAGTTGGGGTCGAAGCTGCGTGAGCTGATGAGAAGATTCAGCGGGGCGCTATCCCAGCCGCCTCCGCGCACTACCCGGTAGAGGTCCGAAGGTCCGCCTGTGAGGGCTGCTTCAGGGGCACCAGGGCGGTAATCGGGAACGTAACGGCTGGCGGTCCACTCCCAAACGTTGCCCGCCATATCCAGCACACCGTAAGGGCTGGCCCCGCCAGAATAACGGCCAACTGGCTGCGTGTCTTCCGTGCAATTTTCAAGGCTGGCAGCTTGCCGGGCGTTGACAATGGCACAAACGGGGCTTTCATCGCCCCAAGGGAAGGTATTCGGCTTTTCAGTTCCCCGGGCGGCTTTCTCCCATTCCGCTTCGGTGGGCAGACGTTTGCCCGCCCAAGTGCAGTAAGCGGTGGCCTGTTTCCAGGATACATAGATCACAGGAAAATCGGCAAATTCAGGATTGTCAAAGTACTGCTCGCGGGTTTTTGATGCGATGGAACTGGGGGCTGTGCAGACCCCGGCCTGGACGCATTCAGCATATTTGGCATTGGTTACTTCGAATTTGTCGATTTTAAATTCTGGCAGCTGGACGGATTGAGATGGTAGTTCGTCCGCGGCGCAGCCCAGGCTGTCGTTATGGGCCGGGTCGCAACCCAGCCAGAAATTGCCCGCCTTGATGGTCACCATCTCTGAGGTGTCAAAGGTTTCTGATGGTGGGGCTGGTGTTTGGGCCGGCGTTACAGTAGGCAAATCACAACATCCAGTCGTAGGGGGAAGGGTAGCATTGGGAGGTAATGGCATCGGGCCGGTTTGGCACGCGCTCAGCAGCAAAACGCAAATGATCAATACAAGGGAGGTTTTAATGGGCAAACTCCTTTCAAGGCAGGTACATGGGTAAAACATGGCCTTTTGATGATTATAGTGTGCAATTATTAACGTTTTTCCAATTGCGCTTTTGAAGAGAAGGCAATTTATTTTGCGGGCGGGCCAGGTGCTAAAATAAATCAAGCCATCATGGAAGAGAGGGCAGATTGGACAAAAAGATTTTGATCGCCTACTTTTCACGTGCGGATTACAACTACGTGCATGACCGCCTGGTCAATTTAGCCGTCGGCAACACCGAGGTAGCCGCAAGGATGATTGCCGATCTCACCGGAGGGCAGCTCTTCAAAATCGAACCGCTCATCAAGTACTCTGCAGACTACACAACCTGCACGGAAGAAGCCAAGCAGGAACTTCGCGCCAAAGTTCGCCCGCCGCTCAGCGACTATCTGCCCGGCATAACGGAATTCGACATCATTATCCTGGGTTTTCCAAATTACTGGGGCACCATGCCAATGCCGGTTTGGACTTTCCTTGAACAATTTGATTTTTCCGGAAAAACAATCCTGCCGCTCTGCACGCACGAGGGCAGTGCCATGGGGAACAGCGAAAAAGACCTAAAGAGCTTGTGCCCTGGGGCAGATGTACGTAAAGGTTTGGCCATCCGCGGCAGCGACGTGCAGGAGTCTAAAAGTAAGATAGAAACCTGGCTAAAAGCACAGGGTTTGTAAGTAATTAAAATGCTGGTATGAGTGGACGGTGGGATAATTGAATGCAATACAGCGTGCAGATGCTGTAGTGCCGGATTGACTGGGATTAACCTGGAGGAAGAGTGATGGAATTAGAAAAACGTAGACTTGGTAAGAGTGATCTTGAGGTTTCAGCGCTTGGGCTGGGCTGTATGCGCATGAGCTTCGGCGACAGGCCGGCGGATAAGCAGGAAATGATCACGTTTTTGCATACCGCCGTCGAGCGCGGCATCACTTTTTTTGATACCGCCGAAGTTTATGGGCCTTTCACGAATGAAGAATTGGTGGGGGAAGCTTTGGAACCTTTCCGCGGCAAAGTAACCATTGCTACCAAGTTTGGTTTCAAGCACGTCCCTGATGCAGGACCCCTTTCAGGCAGCAGCTACGACAGCCGGCCTGAGCAAATCAAAAGGGTGGCCGAGGCTTCACTCAAGCGGCTGCGCGTAGATACCATCGACCTGTTTTATCAACACCGCCCAGACCCGGAGGTGCCGGTGGAAGAGGTTGCCGGTGCCGTGAAGGACCTCATCCAGGCTGGCAAGGTCAGGCATTTCGGTTTGTCTGAGTCTGATGCCGGGGCCATCCGGCGCGCACACGCGGTGTAGCCTGTAACGGCGTTGCAGAGCGAATACTCGATCTGGTATCGAAACATCGAAGAATCCATCCTGCCCACCTGCGAAGAATTGGGCATCGGCCTGGTGCCATTCAGTCCTTTGGGGCGCGGCTACCTGACAGGCAAAGTGGATGAAACCACTTCCTTCGACAGCCGGGATATCCGCAGCCACAACCCGCGGTTTACCCCTGAGGCGCTGCGGGCAAACCGGGTGGTCATCGAGCTGCTGGAGAAAATTGCCTTGCAGAAGGGCGGTACCCCCGCCCAGATAGCCCTGGCCTGGCTTCTGGCGCAAAAGCCCTGGATTGTGCCCATCCCGGGTTCGCGCAAACTGGAGCGGCTGGATGAAAACCTTGGTTCTTTGAAGATTGAAATGACCCCAGATGACCTCAACCAGATCGATGAAACCATGGCCCAGATTAAAGTGGTCGGAGACCGATATTAAGGCCCAAGCCTCCAATAGTAGGCGGATAGTGTTCCTCACTACACATATCAGGAACGCCCAGAAATGGGCGTTCTGTGTTTAAGGGTAGTAGAAAACCAAGATTAAACCATTGGGCATTTACCAAAAAGGGAGTGGCTACATGCCCAGCATGATAACTGCGCCAGTATCAGCAGATTCGATTTATTAAGTAGAGAAGAAGGTAACCCAAACTGTTGAATTTTGACATAGATTTGGTAGTCAAGTGATTGCGATTTGATCTCTAGCTGGCGGCCGTGTCAATCAGGCGGTAACCGGCCTTGAGGGCCTCAAGCACGC
>WOZB01000206.1 GCA_011620445.1 Anaerolineaceae bacterium
TGCTATATGAAGCCGTTAACGACCCTACCCTGCCCCGCCTCACCATCCACTACATGGGCCCCAAACCGGACCTGATGAAAGATGAAGCCCAAGCCATAGTCACCGGTTCGCTGGATCAAAATGGGGTCTTCCAGGCCACTGAACTTCTGATGAAGTGCCCTTCCAAGTACGAATCTTCCGTGCCCGACCAATCCAATTAGATTCTCGAGGTTACATGTTTTATTTTGGTCTGATATGCTTTGCTTTAGCCCTGCTTGCCACCCTGGCAGCCATTATCCTTACCATCCTGCGCCTCATCCGTAAAGAACACAGCCTCTCTAGCCTCGTCCGTAACCTCAGCATCGGCAGTTTTGCTCTCCACACACTCTCCGTTCTGGGCATGCTTAGCCTGCAGATCATGGGTGATTACCAAAATGCCTACGTTTTCTCCGTCATCAACACGCCTATGCCTTTGATTCTCAAAGTCACAGCACTGTGGGGCGGCCAGGCGGGCTCGCTCTTTTTTTGGACCTGGATTTTGAACCTCTGCCTTTTCATTGCCTTGGTCTCACGCCGGCGCCTGCTGGATAGCTGGGCATTCCTTATCGCGGCTTTGAACGTGTTCTTTTTCGGAGCTACTACTTTCTTTCTCTCCAACCCCTTCAACCGCATTTGGGAGCTTTCTGATGGCAGTTTCACCGAAGCCCTCTTCTCACCAGGCCTTGGAGCTGTGCTTTCCAAGTTTTCTGATGGCGCTGGCCTGAACCCCTTACTGCGCCATCCCGCTATGGTCATCCACCCGCCTACGCTTTACCTGGGCTACGCGCTATTCCTGATTCCCTTCGCGGTGGCTGTCTCCAAATTAATACGTGCCGATCAGGATGAGAGCCTGCTCGATCAGACGCGTGGTTGGATCCTGGCTGCCTGGGTGATGCTTTCCGCTGGCCTGGCTTTGGGCTCCTGGTGGGCTTACAACGTCTTGGGTTGGGGTGGTTACTGGGCTTGGGACCCGGTAGAAACTGCCTCCCTGCTGCCCTGGCTGGCATGCACTGGCTTGCTACACAGCTTGCTTCTACAGCGCAAACGCCACATCTTCCACCGCTTCAACCTGTTATTGGTCCTGATTTCCTGGTTTCTGGTGGTCTTCAGCGTTTTCGTCACCCGTTCTGGCGTTATCAACTCTGTGCATGCTTTCGGCGAATCCTCCGTTTCCATCCCCTTCGCTGTCTACACCGTACTTACCCTGCTGCTCCTGGTGTTTTTGTTGGTCTGGCGCTCTAAAAAATACGCCTCAGATTGGGAATTTAAATCTCCCTTCGCCCGTGAGGCTCTTTTCCTGTATACCAACGTGATCCTTCTTGCGTTAGTGGCCGTTTGCATGTGGGGTCTGCTTTACCCCATCTTTACCGGTGTCTTCCAGGCAATACAAATTTCACTGGACAAAGCCTATTTCATGACCGTTACCGGTCCACTTTTTATCATCCTGGTACTTCTGATGGCCGTCTGCCCCCTCTTGGGCTGGTCGGCTACCGGCGTCAAAAAACTCGGCAAAGCTATTCTCATTCCATTAGGATTGGCCGTCCTGGGTACTTTGGCTGCCTTCTTCCTGCAAGTTCGCAGCAATCAGGGCTTGTTGGGCATTTTCATGGTATTGCTCGGCCTTGCCGTTTTGGTTTCAATCACCCTGCGTGATGCCATTGCCGTGGGAGGTAAAAAGTTCTTCTCCCTCTTGTGGAAGCAGCGCGCCCGCTACGGCGCCTACTGTGTGCATGCTGGCATCCTGCTAATCGCTCTTGGCATCACGGGTGTGGAAGTGTTCTCTGCCCACCAGCAAGGCGTCATCCAAAAAGGGGAACGCATGCCCATAGGCGCCCATTTTGAACTTGAATTTGTTGAACTGCAAGAAGAATGGACCAGCCCCGAATATCAAACCGTCAAAGCCCATACCATTGTCTGGCAGGATGGCGTGCAGGTAGCCGAACTCTTCCCCGGTCAGGATGTTTACGTGGACCGTGGAGAGAACCTCAGTGTACCCGCCAACTACAGCACTTTGCGGGGAGACCTTTACACCCAGCTGATTTCTTACAATCTCGATGTTCCCTACATTGCGGTGACCGCCGCGGATAACCCGCTGGCATCCTTCCTGTGGATAGGCGCACTTCTGCTTGTTCTGGGGGGCAGCCTGGCAATGACCCTTCGGCCAAAGCTGGATTCGGTTGTTGAAGCCGCGTAATCTGTTACTATATTAAAGGAAGGCTTCACGCAAAGATGAGTGCTGTAGAGCTGCAGGCAAATCAGATTAGCAAGACTTATGGCAGTCATAAGGTGCTCAACGCACTCAGCCTTAGGCTTGAAGGCGGTCAGCTTACATGCCTGCTCGGCCAGAATGGAGCCGGTAAGACCACCCTGCTGCGCATCCTGGCAGGCCTGCAAAAGCCCAACAGCGGCCAGATTTTGCTGGATGGCCAAGCCCTCCAGGAAGGCTTCCGCCGGCAAATCGGCGCGGTCATGCACCAGACCTTCCTTTACGAATACCTCACCGCGCTTGAAAATCTGCGTTTTTACGCCCAGCTTTACCAGGTTCCGGTTGAAACCTCACTATTAAAGGAAGCCCTTGCGCGTGTTGGATTGGGCAAGGCGCGCGAAGTGCCCGTGCGTACTTTCTCTCGCGGTATGAAGCAGCGCCTCACGATTGCCCGCGCGCTTATTGCTGACCCGCTACTACTGCTATTTGATGAGCCCTACACCGGCCTGGACCTTTCCGGCTGTCAACTGCTCAACAACCTGCTGGCCGAAGAAAAAGCCAAAGGCCGCATTATCCTGGCTACCACCCACGAGTTTGAATTTGTGCGCCAGGTGGCCGACCGCTTCGTTATTCTCAACAAAGGCCGCCTGGTGGACGACTTTTCAGGCGGCTCCCAGCTCAGCCTGGACCGTCTTGAAGCGCGCTATCTGGCTATTACTGCCCCCCGATCAATTGTAGAGAAAAGTTCAAATCTTTTACCCCAGCAGGTGGACGCATGATGCAGTGGCTACGCGCAGTAAAGACCCTCATCTGGAAAGATCTCGTCCAGGAATGGCGCAGCCGCGATGTCATCACCGCTATGTTCAGCTTTGCTGTGCTCAGCATTTTCATCTTTAACTACGCGATGGAACTTGCCCCCGCTAACCGCAACGAAATTGCTGCCGGCATCATCTGGGTGGTTATGCTTTTTTCAGGCACACTGGGGCTCAACCGGGCTTTCAGCGCCGAACAGGACCAGGGCTGTTTTGACGGCCTCTCGCTGGCTGTGCCCGACCTTTCGGTCATCTACGTCGCCAAGATGCTTAGTAACTTCCTGATGATGGTCATTATCGTCATCCTGGTTGTGCCGCTCTACTCCGTGCTTTACAACCACTCGCTCTTCCACTCGGGCTTCATCGGCGTTTTACTGCTGGGGGCCTGGGGTTATGCTGCCGCAGGCACGCTGATTGCCGGCATGACGGTGCAAACCCGTATGCGAGACCTGCTGCTGCCCATCTTGCTCTTTCCGGTGCTGATGCCCCTCAACATGGCTGTGGTCAAGGCCGCCGGCGGCTTCCTCACGGGTATGCCCTACACCCAGTTCAGCATTTGGTTACCGATGCTGCTGGTTTACGATATCATTATGTCAACCTTAGGATTTATGGTGTTTAACTATGTCATCTCAGAATAAAACGATTCGAACTCTCTTTACTGTCGCGGCCGTGCTCATTGCCATTGCCTTCGCGGTGGTGCTGCTTTATGCCCCGCCTGAGCAGACTATGGGCTTGGTGCAGAAGGTTTTTTACTTCCACATGGCTAGTGCCTGGCTTGGTATGTTGGCCTTTCTCTGCGCTGCAGCCTTTGGCATCCTGTACCTTTCCAAGAAAGAGTTGCGCTGGGACCGCTTTGAGGCTTCATCCGTTGAAATCGGTCTCATCTTTACCTTGGTGACCAACTTCAGTGGCATGATATGGGCTAAAGCCGCCTGGAACACCTGGTGGACCTGGGATCCGCGTCTGATCACCATGACTATCATGGCATTCACTTACATTGCCTATCTGTTGCTGCGCCGTGGTATGGATGACCCCGCCAAACGCGCTCAATTTGGCGCCATTTACGCGCTCATTGGCTTCATCACTGTGCCCATGACATTTTTCTCCGCCCGTTACCTGCGCACCATCCACCCCATTCTCTTTGGCGCTGGCGCCGAGAAGATGGCCCTCTCCCCCGAAATGGTTCAAACCATGATGGTCAGCCTGGTGGCTTTCACCGTCCTGTTTGTCGCCCTTTTGCTCTACCGCGAGCGCCTCATGGCCGCGGAAGAACAGTTATCTGCGCTCGAAAGCGCCCAGGAGGACTTCGATGCCTGATACTTCTGCCTATTTGGTCTACGGTTACATTGTCATCTTCGGCATCCTGGCCGCCTACATCCTTTCGCTGGCCCTGCGCGGTCAACGCGTGCTCAAAAAGCTGAAGGAAATTGAGAAAAAGCCCTAATGATTTGGGAAAAGAATAATCTTGGACATCGATAGTGGCTTTAAGCAAATGAAACACATCAAAAAATTGCCTGCAGTAGCTGGTAATGTTGAAGTGTGGCAGTTGGCATTCATAGATAAATACCAAAGGGCTTTTGAAGCTTTGGCTGAGAGTGAACCTGACTCAGATTTACCCGATTCATTCCCCGATTGTCCTGAATAATCACTGTTCGCGCCGGTGTCCTCACCTTACGCGGAATTTGACCTTTTGGTCTCAGTTTTTGGTAGGTCGGGTAGAGGGACAACGATTGCCGGAATCTGTACTAATGTACGGACCGCAACCCGACGGATTAATGATCTTGGGTTACGCTCCACAAAGGTGAATGGTAAATTCTCTTTCTGTGTCGCTCCACCCAACCTACTTAATGATTAGTACTGG
>WOZB01000213.1 GCA_011620445.1 Anaerolineaceae bacterium
TCTCAGAATAATATCTCGCTTCCTCAAGAGTGTCAAATTGTTGTGTCAAATTTTTGTGTTAAATTGTTGATTTACAGTGTTGACAAATTGTTGATTTACAGCTGATTAACAGAAATTTATGCAGCAGCCCTATCCATGTTCTGCGCCAAATATTAACGACTATCTGATAACATTAGGCTAAACTTTTTGAATACCGTTACCCTATTCCTAACAAAAGGATTAATTTAGATATGCCAAAAACAACCGCCCCATGCCCCAATTGCCGCCAGCCGATCACCCTGGAACTCACCCGTCTTTTTGATATGAACACCGACCCCCAGGCAAAGCAAAAACTGCTTTCTGGCCAGGCGAACTACTTTAGCTGCCCTATTTGTAAAGCCCAGGGCATCTACCCCACGCCCGTGGTATACCATGACCCTGACAAAGAACTTTTGCTTACCTACTTCCCGCCTGAAGCCAACGTTCCCCAACACGAGCAGGAAAAAATCATCGGGCCCCTCATAAAAAAAGCTGTTGACAACCTGCCTGCTGAAAAGCGCAAAGGCTACATCTTCCGCCCCCAAACCATGCTCAGCCAGCAGCACTTGTTCGAGCGCATCCTCGAAGCCGATGGTGTTACACCTGAAATGCTTAAAGCCCAGCAGGAACAATTGAACCTCATCCAATCCCTGGCGATGGCCAAACCGGATGTTTTGCCAGAACTTATCAAGCAGAACGACGCCAAAATAAACGAGGAATTTTTCACCATGCTCAGCCGTTTGGGCCAGGTTTCAGCCTCCAATGGCGATCAGCAAGGTGCCCAGACCCTTGCCAACCTGCAAAAGTCTTTGCTTGAACATTCTACTTTTGGCAAGAAAGCCGCTGAGGAAGCCCGCCAGGCACGTGAAGCCATTGAAGAGCTGCAAAATCTAAGCAAAGCCGGGCTCACCCGAGAATCACTCTTAAACCTACTGATAAAACATGCCGATTCAGAGATCAAGCTTTCCACGCTCACAGCCATGGCGCGCTCGGGTATGGATTACGACTTTTTTGCCCTCCTTACTGCCAAGCTCGAAGGCGCCCAGGGTGAGGACAAGCAAAAATTAGGTAATCTCCGCGAAAAACTGCTCCAGCTGACCCAGGAAATTGATGCCGAGCTCAAAGCCGAGCTTGCCGAAGCTCAAAAGATGCTTGATGAACTCTTGAAATCCGATAAGTTAGAGGAAGCCACCCAGGCAGCTCTGCCTAAAATGAACCAGGCCTTTGGCGATGTGATTAATGCTGAAGCTCAAAAAGCACAGGAAGCCCACGACGAGGCCAAGCTTAAGAAATTGGCAAGTATCGTCAGCATCCTGCAATCAGCCAGCGCCTCAGGTGCCTATGTGCAACTGATTGAAATGCTCCTGCAGGCGAAGGATGATACTGCCCGCAAGGAAATCTATGCGCAAGCTGGTGAGTCAATTTCAGATGAGTTTTTCTCCATGTTGGCTAACCTCGTAGACCAGGTGGAAAAATCCAAACAGCAACCCGACCTGGCTGAAAAGCTAAAGGTCATCAGTAAAGAAGCCTTGCGCTTCTCGATGGAACAAAACCTAAGAAAAGAAAACGCGGTTTAGTGCGGGTTGTTTTCCAATCTTAATCCATGGCCCCGGACGGTGACGATATAGTCATAGCCGGGGTCCATTTGATTAAGCCGTTCCCGTAGCCGGCGCACCAAGGCGTCAAAAGCCTGCTCGGTCACCCAATTAGCCTCATCCCCCCACACGGCTTGAATTAGGGTCTCCCGGGTGATTACCTCCCCACTTTTGCGTACCAGAAAGGCCAGCAGTGTAAATTGCTGGGCTGAAAATGCCGGCGTCACCTCAACTCCGCGCACCCAAACGCGTTTCGAGCCTTCATCAACGCGAATGCACAACAAATTCTGCAACTCAGGAGGGAAATCCGTTAAAGGAAGGGTGGCATCCGATTCCAGGTAGATGAATGACTGAAAAAGAGCGATTTGGACCTCATCCTTCTCAAACAATTGCCGGGACCCGGTCAATTTCACCCCATTCACAAAGGTGCCGTTCTTGCTGCCGAGGTCTTCAATACAGCTCACCCCGTTGTTGTACTTAAAAATTGCATGATGCCGAGAAACCTGCCTGTCGTTTACGGCAATATCACAATCCTCTCCACGACCAATAAGGATATGATCAGTGAGTACCCATTGTTGGCCGTCCAATTGGCCGCCGTTGGCAATGATGATGGGATATTCCAAACTTAGAGCTTCCTTTCGGCTATAATTAGGAATTATAATGCAGCCCTTTTCAAAGAGCCGTATGTTTTGATTTTGAGCTAAAAACGCCGAAATGCTCATATCACTGGAACCTTATGAGTTACGTGGTAGTCCCTGGGGCGATCCTGCACGATCGCTATAAAATTGAAAAAGTGGTGGGTCAAGGTGGATCCGGTAACATCTACCTGGCATCCGACCAACGCCTGACAGGCCGCAACTGCGCTGTCAAACAAGTCAGTTACGATTCCCAGCTGCCTCAGAATTTGCTCACCGAATCGCGAGATCAATTTCTGCGTGAGGCCACCGTACTCGGTCGGCTGGACCACCCCAATTTACCCAAAGTTTCAGATTTTTTCTCGATCAGCGATAGCGACTTCCTGGTCATGGATTATGTACCTGGGGAGGATCTGCGGGTAATGATTGCCAAGGCTGCCAGTGAAAATCGCTTTCTGTTTGAGGCTGAAGTGCTGAATTGGGCTCTGCAGATTGGCGACGCCCTGGAGTATATGCACTCACAGCAACCCCCGGTCGTTCACCGCGACATCAAACCGTCCAACATAAAGGTAACCCCGCAGGGTCTTGTCAAACTCGTGGATTTTGGCCTGGTAAAGCTTCTAGCGCCGGGTGAAGTGACCATCACAATCCTGCAAGGCCAGGGTTCTGCCACTTACACTCCCCTTGAGCAATACGGCGGTGAAAGTGATCACACAGATGCCCGGGCGGATATTTACGCCTTCGGAGCCACCCTTTACCACCTGCTTACCAACCGCACACCCCCCAATGTGCGTGACCGCTTTTTGGACCCCAAAAATTTGGTTGCCCCCCGGGCGGTCAACCCGGCAATTTCTCCGCGTGTCGAAGATTCCATCCTTTGGGCTATGCAACTGCACCCTGACGACCGCCCCAAAGATATCAAGACCTTCATGAAAGCCCTTACAGGCGAAAGTACCAATCAGCTGCATCAAATCAGCAGACTCTCTCAAGCGGGGGTTGCCCCTTCTGCCTACCGTCCCCTGATGGGAAAATTGGAATGGGGCCTGGTTGCAGCTGCCGGCTTCTTTACCTTTATCAGCCTGCTGCTTACATTGCTGCGCAACCTCTAATCAGACTAATTTTTATGCACAATGTTGGTCGTCTGTAACCACCATATCAAAGCCGCCAGCCAGCCAAAGAACAAACCAGTTACTGCTACCTGGGTAATAAACCAGGAGCCTTCTTCCTTGACTAACGCAACCACCGGGTCAAACCCGATGGTCAAAATCACGTAAGCGATCAGCCCCCCTACAAATGAAGTTAGCATGGCCCTTAATCCCCAGGTTGAGCTACCCCACCAGTAGTAACCGATCAGATAAGCCAGCCCTGCACCCAGTATCAGGATCATGATTACCAGCAGCCAATCGCCCATCCGTGGGTAACCGCTTGTATTAGTCGAGGCTGAAGGCGTCGCTTCCACGGTGATTTGCGCCGTCGGCAAATCGGTTGGGGTCGGCATGGGGGTGAGTGTTGGCTGCAAGGTGGGTGTTGCGGTTGGCATAATCACCTGGGCAAGGCCGCCTTCCGTGTTCAGGACCAGTGTATTCGAGCTAATGGCCTCACCTGAAGAAGCTGTAATCTCAAAGATCCCTTCTCGGTCAATGCGATATTCAACTGTAGCGAAGCCTCCCCGGGTAAAGCCACTTATTTGCGAAATAATATAGTTTTCAGGGGCTAACATGACGTTGAAATCCACTTGCGTGCCATCCGGAACCTGGTTTGCGTTCAGATCGAACAAGGGGCCGGCCTGTATCTTCACCAGCTCACCGGTGCGAAACAGAGGTTGGGGGGCTTCTTCTGTGACAGCGCTTTGGGTAACAGCAATCGGGGTACTGTTGGGCTTGACGGGCACCACCAGATTGACTGGAATCACCTGCCGCGAGTCTGCTGAAGTCTGGACCTTCAGGTCATACCTTACTGCTGCCAGGCTTACCGGAAGCGCTCCTCGGGGGCTGAGTTCCTGCATCAAGATGCGTGCCGCTGCATCAATGAAAGGCTGCGAGTTTCCAAACAGCGCATAATAAGCACTTACCTTCGCAATTTCAGTCGAGTCCAGGTAGTATGGTTCACGGAATGCGAAAACGACCACCTTCTTGTTCATCAGTAATTCAGGTCTCTCGGAGAGTACCTGTTGCAAAATAGAGGTCTGTGCTTGCCCCTCTACCGAGTCTTGGATGTTGAAAATCACCCAGGTTGCCCGCCTCAGGCTATCTGGCAGAGTCTGATCAGCCATGGCTGAATTTCCCTGCAGATAAGCCAATAATTCGGTACTGCTATAAGCACTTAGCTGCCCAACGGTCAATTGCCGTGTTCCTTGGGGGCCGTAATAGCGCAGCAAGGCGTTTTGCAGTCCTTTGAAATCCAATACAGTCCGGGGTTCGCAGGTTTCGCAGAGTTGGAAATCGCGCGAGTCCGTGATCGTGATAATGCGATCTTCCAGGTTTGGGGCAGCCGGGAGGGCAATTTTAAGGTCTGCGGGGTTCGGGGAGATAAGCGTAGCTGCCCGCAAGGCCACTTCCGATACCAATTGGTTGTTTTTTCCTAATAATGCCAGGTTTTGGTCCGGTGCTAAAGCATTTTCAAGACTAAATTCTCCGTATAACTC
>WOZB01000081.1 GCA_011620445.1 Anaerolineaceae bacterium
AATCACGGAATGCTAGAATTGAGTTGTTGAAAATTTGTTTTTGCAGGCAAGTCATATATTCAATGTTATATTTCTTTAAAATTCTCACTCGGTTAGCAAGCTCTCTTGGGGGAGAATCGCAGACAGAAACCTCATTTCATTGACTTTTCGGGCTTAGCGTGTAAAATAAATTCTCCAAGCCGGAGTGGCGGAATTGGCAGACGCGCTACGTTCAGGGCGTAGTGAGCAATGCGCTCGTGAGAGTTCAAATCTCTCCTTCGGCATAAAAAGCAACCGTATGTGGTTGCTTTTTTGGTCCTAGAAAATGGTTGGCTGTAATTTTCCACTTGGTATAATACCTGCATTGATTGGTTGTTATGGAAAAATTCCTGGATTGGGTTAAATCCATCAAAATAAATACTAAACGCGTGCTGCTGGTTGCTGTCATAGCTCTCTTGGTTTTAATGATGTTGGATTTCAACAACCGCACCCGCACGATGTATGCTTTGGAAGCGCAACAGGCCATGTTGGAGACCCGGCAAGTATTGCTCCAGCAAACCAAAGATAAACTGGAAGCTCAGATTGCTTATGCCACCTCGGCCCAGGCGCTTGAGGAATGGTCCCGGGAAAAGAATAAACAAATCAATCCTGGCGACATACCTATCATCCTTTCAGCACCGGAAGATATCACGCCCACCCCCACGCCGCAACCTACCCAGCAAACGGTTAACTTTTCACCGTGGGAAATCTGGCGTGAATTAATTTTTGGTCATTAGGTTTTCTGACCTGCTCAGATAGAACCCCTCTCAGGTATAATTTCTCTTCGATGGATATTAAAGAACTCACTCAGGTGATGGTTGATCTGGTGCATTCAAAAGGCTGGGATGACCAACTCAACACTAAACGGCCGCAAACTCTCAGAAATTTGGCAATTTCGCTTTCACTGGAAGCCAATGAAGTGCTTGAACTCTTCCAATGGTCTGATAAACCCAAAGGTAAAGAGGCCTTAAGTGATGAACTTGCTGATGTTGCTCTCTATCTGCTGCAACTGGCCCAGGTCGGTGGAATCGACCTCGAACAAGCCATCCTCAGCAAAGTCAGCCGCAACCTCCAGCGCAGTTGGGACGAAACCAATGAGGAAGGCCAGGCGTGATCGTCGCAGTTTTTGGCAGTGGCTATGGTGAGCCTGGTAGTCAGGCTTATTCGGAGGCACAAGCCCTCGGGAAAATGCTTGGCGAGGCCGGCCTGGACGTCATGACAGGCGGCTATTGCGGCACCATGGAAGCCATCAGCCGGGGAGCTTACGAAGCTGGAGCCCACACTTTTGGCGTCTCCTGCGTGGACATAGAAATTTACCGGCCGCTGGGCGTCAACCCCTGGGTGCAGACTGAAATCTGCACTGAGAACCTCAACCGCAGACTCGAAATCTTGACCCGCCAGCCAGATGCCATGATTGCATTGCCAGGCGGTATCGGCACCCTTGTGGAAATAACGCTCTCGCTCAACCTCATGGTGGTAAAATCCATTCCCACGCGACCACTGATTTTGATCGGCAAAGAATGGCGTGCCAGTTTCAGTGCCTTATTCGAAAATAATTCAGCTTTTATCAGGGCAAACGACCAACAACTGGTCCACTTTGCCCACAACAATGAGGAAGCTGTGAATTTATGCAAATCATTATTAACCAGGAGTAAGTATGGACGAGAAAAAGTTAACCACACAAACTGAGAATTTTTCAGAATGGTACAACCAGCTGGTACTGCGTTCCGAAATGGCGGATTATGCTCCTGTTCGAGGCTGCATGGTTGTACGTCCATACGGTTGGGCACTCTGGGAAAACATTCAAAAAGCATTTGATGAACGCTTCAAGGCAACCGGTCATGTGAATGCGGCCTTCCCGCTTTTAATTCCACAGTCCTTCATGACTAAAGAAAAAGAACACGTGGAAGGCTTCGCGCCTGAATTAGCAGTGGTCACCTACGGCGGTGGCGAATTGCTTGAAGAACCCCTGGTGGTGCGCCCTACTTCCGAAACAATCATTGGAACCATGTATTCAAAATGGATTCATTCTTACCGCGACCTACCTGTGCTTATCAACCAATGGGGCAATGTTGTGCGCTGGGAAATGCGTACCAAGCTCTTCCTTCGCACCCTGGAATTCTACTGGCAGGAAGGCCATACCGCGCATGCAACTGCTGAAGAAGCCCAGGAAGAGACTATAAAAATATTGAATATCTACGCTGATTTTGCCCGCAACGAAGCTGCCATCCCTGTGGTAGCCGGCCAAAAAAGCGAATCGGAAAAGTTTGCAGGTGCGAAGGTCACCTATTCCATCGAAGCCATGATGGGCGATACCAAGGCGCTGCAATCCGGTACCTCACATAACCTTGGCCAGAACTTTGCCAAAGCGTTTGACATCAAGTTCCTGGATGAAAACAACCAGCTGCAGTACTGTTACACCACCTCCTGGGGTGTTTCCACCCGCATTATCGGTGCCATCATTATGACCCATGGTGATGACCAGGGTTTAGTGCTGCCTCCTCACCTGGCACCCATACAGATGGTAATCGTGCCAATCTTCCGCAAAGAGGAAGAGAAACAAGCCGTGATGGAAGCTGTAAACGCGGTCGTCAAAGGTTTGCCCAATGTGCGCATCAAGGTCGATGATCGCCAGGGCGTTACTCCTGGTTTCAAGTTCAATGACTGGGAAATGAAAGGTGTGCCGCTGCGCATTGAAATTGGCCCGAAGGACGTACAGAACGGAACCCTGGCATTGGCACGACGCGACATTCCAGGCCGGGATGGTAAATCCTTCCAACCCATGCAAGGATTTGAAACTTACATTCCAGAGATGCTGGAAACCATCCAGGCAAATATGCTGGCAAAAGCCACAAAATTCCGCGATGACCACATTTTTGATGTTGATAACTTTGAAGATTTCAAGGATGTTGTTGAAAATAAAGGCTGGGCCAAAGTCTGGTGGTCGGATGACGCTGAAAATGAAGCCAAGATCAAGGAAATCACCAAAGCCACATTGCGCTGTTATGCTGAGAGCGAAGGCGAAGGTATTTGCTTTTACAGCGGCCGCAAGACCGATAAAAAAGTCTATTTCGCGCGGGCTTATTGACGCATTGGCTCGCAAACTTCAGCATCTGAATACCTCGATTAAGGGATTATGCCCTCAATTGACCTGATTCGTTTACGAAAACAGATCGCCCGCCTGGGGATCTTTTTGGAGATTCCTACCGAATTTGTCGGTGAGTACAAGAGCCTGCTGGAGTTTTATCATCAATGGTCTCATCGGCAGCATAAAGAACATATTCCAAATTCATTCATGCTTAGCTATGATCTACCTCCACAGATCGAGACCGAAATCGAGTTAGGGTTAAAGCCTTTCCTGCAAGGTAAAGCTCATGCCATATTTCCCCTTGCGGATGCACTTCGGGAAGACCCACATTATGAATGCAGTAATCTGGCAGCCTTCATCGTAAGCCAGACACCGGCCGAGAATTTCGAGGTGCTTAAAGACTATCTGGAAGCCTGGCTTGAAGATTCACTTGACAAGGCAGTCGTAGAAACTATCTTCTCCAAGGCCGCGAGCCCATTGCAAAAAACGGACCAGGCTGCTTATCTGGTTTTCCTGAAATCTTTGCTCAAGTCTACCAACAAACATCTTGCCAATGCAGGTTTGGTTGGCCTGACCCTCTTCTTGCCCGCAGCCAAAGTTGAGGATTTGCCCAAACTCTTCAATATTATCGGCCCATTAATCCAGGATCGCGAAGTACGCCAGGAAAACCTGGAGACCTTAATTAGGGAACTCGCAAAGAAATCACCAGCAGAAACTGGTTACCTCATCAGGCAGGTTTTGTCTGATACCGAAGGACGCCGCGTTGAAACCCTGGCGCGGTCTTTTCTGCAATATTTGCCTTCTGACATTGCTGAAACCGTGGCAAAAGCCATAAAGCTACACGCAGCAAGAAATATTCCGCAAAGTTAATGTGCCATTATAACCAAAAAGGCTTGCTTCAATGAGGCAAGCCTTTATTGATTGACAAGAGACTATTTCTGATGGGCAATCAAGTAAGCAATAACTTGTTCCATTTCGGAGGGAGTAAACATAACATCATTGTGGGATTGGTTATAAAGTACCTCTTCCCACTGGTCGGCTGTAAACTTCTTGGAGAGCAGGAAGTCCATGGTGTGATGACCATTGAGTTGTGTCTCGATCAATGCCAGTATTTGCTCATCGGTCAATTTTTCAGTAGTGGCAGGCGCGGCTGGATAAGCGGTAGCGATTGGAGCGGCAGGTTCCTGCCTGGCAGGATAGGCGGTGGGGGCTGTGACGGCAGGAGCCACCGTTGGAGCCTCAGCCTTTGGGCTGCAGGCAGTCATGACCGCTAAAGCAAGCAATGTGATGACCATTAGTACAAGAAGATTTCTTTTCATTTTTTACCTCGTATTTTTCAAATTATTGTCACATTATAACGTTATTTCTTAATGAAGAAACAGGCACCAGTTTTACTTTTCTTCAATAATATGAAATCTTTACCTCGAGAATTCTCATCACAATGCGTACTGAAGATCGCATTTGGATCAAAATTTTGCTAAATACATTTTAAGGATTCACTATCAGCATTCAGATATGCGATGCTTGCAGGTCTTTCGGTGGTATTTGTTAATGCCCACAGTGGGTACTCAAGATTTGGATCATCCACGTCCACGCCCACCAGTTGGCTCTTGGGTCGTCCGAGGATATATTCGCCCGCTGAAATGGACTGGTTTTGGGTGAACTCCACCGGGAGAGGCAGCTGTTCAAACCTCATTTTGGGTGGCAAAGTGAGCCAGGGAACGGTTCTAAGCCCAGTGAGCAACCCGGGT
>WOZB01000295.1 GCA_011620445.1 Anaerolineaceae bacterium
TCCCAGGCAGAGCATTGTATAATTAGGCCAGGAAAGGCAAGGTGAAAATGAGCAAAGCAAGCAGCTATTTTAAAGGGCTTTTCTGGGGTGGTTTGATAGCCAGCGCCATCGTGCTGTTGTACACGCCGTACAAAGGCGAAGATCTTAAGGCACGCGCCAGGGACTATGTTGATAACGTTAAGGACGAAGTGAAAGAAGCCGGCGAAGCAAAAAGACGCGAAATGGAAGATGAGTTAGCGTTCTTGCGCTCAGGCAAATCCTAACCTGAACTTCAAAAATAATTTCATAGAGCGGGCGGCATTTTGCCGTCCGTAACTATTTAATCCAGGTCATAAATTAGTGCGCTTAGGGGTAGTTGGCAGTGGTCGCCGAGGGTGTATCAGTGACTGTGATAGTGAGTGTGCCGGTGGGGGTCTGGGTAGGCAGCGGTGTAGGGGTAAAGAACGGTGTGGCGGTTGGCACCGGCGTGGCAACTACTTCCAACGGTTTGGGTGTGGAAAGCAAATCCGCAACGCTGGTGGGCCGCAAAGCCGGAATGCCGGCAATATCGTTGGCGTAGATTTCCCCAGTCTGGCAAACCGGTTCAAGGAAACGCACCACGTTTTCCCAGATAAGTGGCAGCTTGTTAGCCACGGTCTTCTGCACAGCCGCACTCAGGCAGCCAGAACCGGCGTTGTAATTCAGCAGGGTTAGTTTCCACAAATCTTCATAGCTGGTTAATTCGCCGGCTTTTCGACCGGTGGTGTTCTTGTAAATTTGCTGCACTTGCTCGCAGTTGGCCAGCAAGCCGCGGGCGAAAATACTGATGCTGAAGTTTGCCTGGCTGAGGTCAACACCCACCGGGCAATCCACGCACGAAGCATTCACTTTTTGCACAAGCGCGCCGCGCAGCATTTGCTGTTGCTCCTTGTCCAGATTCCCAAAGCCGCGTTGGCAGGTTTCGTTATTGAGCACCAGGGGGCAGAACTGGGTAAAGAAGGCCGGGTTCCAAAGCAGCACAGCATCCGCGCCGATTTCGTTGAGATGTCCAAGGCCGGCTTCATAAGCCGACTGATAAATGCCGGGCCAGAATTGGCTTTCGCGGCTGAAAATATTCTTCATCATTTGTGCAGGCACGCCGCGTTCTTTAGCCACGCGGATAATTTCCGCGTCAAATTGATTTTGCCAGGTCTGCATGACGTTTCTGGCTGCTTCCACACCGCAGACCGTGGCCGCCCCGTTGACTTCAAGCCCGCCATATTGGCAAGCTGAGGCATCCACCAGACCCTGCCTGATCAGCGAGCCAGCCAGCAAGAAATAATCATTGCTGGAAACAAGATCCGCTTCCAGATCAGGTGTGCGCAGCCATGAAGGTGGACCGCTGACAGGCTCAAAAGCCTGCCAGACCTGGGCACAGGTGGAGGATTGGCTGCCTTTCCACTGCGAGCTGAGCACATCTACATAATAAGTAGGCTGGTCTGGAGAAGTCTGCTCAGGGTTGCCAAAATCTCCCCAGGGGATCACGCGCACCTGGGCTTCATACTGGGGGGTACTATCGCCAAAGCTGGAGTCGCCCCAGAAGGTGATTTTATTGCCCGCCATGCCGGTGGGGCCCAGGGGCACATCGCAGACGGAGCCCGGGCATGTGAAAGGCGCATCGTTCAAGGTGCCGGCCAATTGGATGATTTGCTCGTTTGGAAGCGGTTCAATCCCTTCCAAACGCAGATAGGGCAGAGCCGTGCATTTATCCTCGCCAGGGGGATTGTTGCAGCCAACAATAGACACGAGGACTTCCGGCGTGGGAAGATTGACTTTGACTTCCTTGATGGAAGGGGTAATGTTTCGCAAGTGCAGGTAGAGGCCGCCGCATTGTTCCGGAGAATTGACTTTGTCATCATATACACAGGGTTTTGTGGCAGCCCACTGTGCAGCCACCGAAGCATTGCAGTAGTACTTCACTTCCTGCTCGGTCGGCCAGGATTCGTGTTCGGTGTATACCTGGCAGACCACCTGCGAAGTCTTCCAGGTCATCAGCCACCATTCATAGACGGTGTAATTGACGCTGATGCTCGTAAAGCGCTCGGGGGCCTGAGAAGGCAAGGGACTGGAGCTCACTATACTGGCGTTCAGGAATCCCAAGAGTAAACCGCAGATCAGGATTGATCTGAGGATGTGCTTCATTGGGTTCGGTATCTTAGTCATTTATTTTTTTCTCACGTCCTATGGATAAGACGTGCCATAAACTACAGTCGAAAAAGGCAGTGTACTGTCAAGTGGGTAAGCCGTTCCAATTCCAGGGGTTGGATATTGAGGGGTTGGCGTCGGCAAAAGCGGGCTGGGCGTGGCGTTTGCAGCTGAAGTACTGGTAGCCGTCCCCGCGATTGCCGTGGGAACCGGAATAAGCGGTGTGGATTGGGCAGTTCGGATGACCGCCATTGCCTGGGTGGCCTGGGCCTCGTAAGTGAGCACAATCTCGCTCAGGGAAGAGGCTTCGTTCACAAATGCCAGGGCTGCTGCGAAAAGCTCGCCAGACGCCGGTTGGAGCGGCAAGAGCACTTGCGACTTCGTTTTTGCATCCAGCATCCAGGGCACAAGCGCATCCCAACCAAGCAAAGCGTAACTGATGCGCGAAGTATCCCCAAGGCGCAGCATGAAGGGGATCTTGCCTAACATATCCGCGAGCGTAAAGTCTGTTTTCATCCTGGGTTCGAAGGTCGTGTAATAATTGGGCAGTTTGGAAAGGCTCCCATTTTGAACCAGTTTTTGAAGCAGCAAACCCAGAACTTCTTGCTGCCTGCGGGTGCGGTCAACTTCATCATCACCTGAGATGTAGGATACGTAACAGAGCAGGCGCTGGCCATTCAGCGCATGAATTCCCGAAGGGATGCCTCCGCAGGCGTCCTTGATGGGGAAGAGCACGCTCACATCAATCCCGCCCAGGTAATCAACCAGGTTTTGGAACTCGCTGGGGTGCGAAAGGATAAAACGATTAGGGCGGATGCCAAAGTTGTAGGCCAGGGTTTTGGAGACCAGCTCCATGCCGCCGAGTGCCAGGCTTGTGCTGAGGCGCCGCATGCCCACGCCAGGCAGGTACACGAAAAGGTTCGGTGGCACGGATATCATGGCAGCCTTGGCCAGGCGTTCGTTCACGAATACGATATGCATCGCCATGATGCGCCCGGTGTAAGGGGCTTCCTTATCAGTGCCCATCAAGAGCCAAATTTGAACATCTTTGCCCAGTTCCAGGCGGGTAGCCTGGGCTGGAATGGGTGTAATCTCAGCGTTGAAGGGGGCTTCAAAGGTATACCAGGGTTCAGGTGTAGGGGTTGCGGTTTCAATAGGCTCTGGCGTGACCGATGGCGCTAATGTGTTCAGGTTTTCAGGCGGTCTGGCCTGATCGGTTTTAGTTGATGCCCGAGCCTTGCATCCGGCCGTGATCAGCAAAACAATCACCAGGAAAATTATGGCGCCTAAAATTGGCACACTGAATCGGCTTAATTCTGTTTTTAAAGTGCCGGGTCTTTTTTCCATATTTGTCAATGCAAAAAAGCGGTAGCCACAGAGAGTCCGCTATGATTCAGATTATAGCATCCACCCGGAAAGACTCAATGGTATTTTTCTAGTACTTTATGATGATTTTTGGATGATTCGCGGATTTTTATGTACTAAATCATCAGCAGCATGGCTGCAATCAGCAGGGCAGTGACCGCCGCCGAGGCAATCCATATCCAGCGCACCAGGGCTTTTTCAACCTGGCCCTGTTGGAAGACGAAGATACCGGAGGCCAGGTCTACCAGCCAGATCCCAAAAGCCAAGATTGGGAGAATGAAAAGTTGATAGGAAGGCACGGTTTCCAGCGTCACCCAGGTGACAGTCGGGTAGAACGAGGAAAACAGCATGGCCAAGGCCAGAGAAATGGCACACAAACCCAAGCCCAAAAGCAGGATGGTGCGATATTCTTTTTGCGCCCAGATAGCGCTCCAAACTTGGCCGAGGGTGGCATCAACAGCAGGCAGGTTCTGAGTGGCTCCCATTTGCTGAAAACGGGTCACCTGGGCAGCAAAATCGGCTGCTTTCTTTGGGGAGATGGCGAAAACTTTTCCATTGCCAGAAATCAAAACCGCGTTAAGCGGCTCAGTCAGGCCGTATTCAACTTTTCCCAAACCCTGGACTTCATGGAATCCGAGCATCAAACCAGGTAGGTGCAGCGTGGGCAAAGGCAGAGCGCTGTTGAAATCAGCCACGGGGCGCGCCCAGGCCAGGTTCTGATTGGGGATGAAGACCTTGCGCATGCCCCAGGTCAGCTCCAACCCCTCCCTCGAGAGGGTGTAGACCATGGTTTTGAGTTGATAAAGTTTGTAACTGGCAAAAACAAGCACGAGCAGGGCAAAGGCAGCCGCCCCGATCAGGATAACCGGGGGGATGGAACCCAATGTGAGCAGCCAAACAGCCCCAATCAGCAAGATGATGGCCAGCCCAGCCAGGACTGCAAGGAATAAAGTGGCCTTTTTTTGCTCCGGACGGTATTGCATGCCCCAATTATAGCGGTGGTTTATGGGTGCATGGTTGCTTTCTTGGCCTTGCCTTCATTAATCTGTCATCAGCGAGCAGCAATAGCGCCGAAGCCATCTGGGTTAGATTTTTACACACCAGAATGCCACGCAAAAGAGGCTCGCAATGACCACAAATCTGTTATCTGAAGGCAGTGACTGGGAACCGTACTCGCGCTGCGTAGCAGCATAGAGTAAGCATCTTCTTGTGGCAAGTCGCATCTGGCAGATCCTTCGCGAAGGATGCTCAGGATGACAAAATTAGCCTTAACACGGCCTGAAAACCTTTTTCGGTCGTCTCGTTCAGAA
>WOZB01000221.1 GCA_011620445.1 Anaerolineaceae bacterium
GGGGCAGGTTTACCGATCCAGGAAGGTCGTGGCAACATGATTGTGGACATCGGTGGTGGAACTACTGAGGTTGCCATAATTTCAACTGGAGGTATCGTCATATCGCGGTCTTTGCGCGTAGCCGGAGATGAATTAGACCAGGATATCATCGAATATATCCGTTCCAAATACAACCTGTTCATCGGCGAACAAATGGCTGAGAAGGTAAAAATTGCCATAGGGTCAGCTTATCCATTGCGGGAGGAGAAAACGGTGGACGTTCGGGGCCGCAACCTGATCACTGGTTTGCCAGAAGCCATCGAGATATCTTCTGTTGAAATCAGGGAAGCGCTTTCTGCCTCCATCCAGGTTATTGTTGACACAATCAAAGACGCATTAGACGAATCACCACCCGAAATTCTTTCTGATTTGATGGATACCGGTATCTGCCTGGCAGGCGGCACAGCCCAACTGCAGGGATTGGCTGATCGGTTGGCAAATGAAATCCGGGTGCGGGTATGGGTCGCAGAGGATCCAATGACTTGTGTGGTAAGAGGCTGCGCCATGATTTTCGATGAAGTTGAAGAATACCAGGACTTGCTTGTTGGCATTGAAAGGGATTCGTACTCAAATCTCTCGGATTAATCCCGACTGGCTGAGGCCAGATGCTCATCAATGAAACTTAAATTTTCAATCAAGGCTCTTCGGAATATCATCATTGCATTGGTAGTAGCAGGTTTGCTGTTCCTATCGGTGGCAGGTTACCTCACGCCTTTTTTCAACTTCAGTACCAATCCAATTATTCGCACACAAAGCTGGCTGACAGAACGCTACACTGCTTTCCGTGATTTTTTTGACTCTCCTCGTGATATGGCAACTTTGCGCGAACAAAACGCGTTGCTGCAGTCGCAGTTGGCGCAAGCCCAAGGAAAAATCATCGAGCAGCAGGAACAGCTCTCACAAATACAAATTGTGACCGGCTTGCTGGAATTTGCTCGTGCAAACCCTGAACACAGCTACGTACCGGCCAACGTGATTGGCCGGGAGATTAGCCCGTACCAGCAATACATCATTATTGATGTCGGCTCGAGCCAGGGGATCAGCCATGGCATGCCGGTGGTCACCGATAAAGGCCTGGTAGGTCGAATCGATTCGGTCATATCCAACGCTTCACGCGTGCAGTTAATCACCGATGCCAATTCAGTAGTGAATGTAAGATTGCAAATTGCCAATGTTGAAGCCCAGGTACTTGGCTCACTGATGGGTGAAACCAGCTTGGAGCTGGTCCCTCAAGGGGCCGATGTTCAAATAGGGGATGCCATCCTGACTTCAGGATTAGGCGGTAATTACCCGCCCAACATTTTCGTTGGACAGGTACTTGCCATGCATTCCAAACAAAATACCCTTTTCCAATCAGGTTCCGTGCAGCCTGTCGTTGATTTTGCCCATGTCAGTGCTGTAATGGTGATTACCAATTTCAATCAGGTTGACATTGAGCCCCTTGTCCCCTAAGGTTTTATGGCATATTTTGTCAGTGCGCTGAGTTTTGTTCTGGCCTTGATGCTGCAGTATGGAATTGTCAGCCAGACTCCCCTTCTAGGAGGCCTGGCAGATCTTATCCTGCTGGTTACAGCCGCCTGGGGGCTTCATCAACGAACGCCTTATTTTTGGGTCATTATCCTGGTTATGAGTGCGATGGTCGGAGCCATTTCAGCGGAACCGATGCTTTTAACTATCTTTGCCTATATGCTCGTTTATATAGCCGCAAATTGGCTTCGCGAAAAGATATTACAATCTCCATTGTTGGCAATGTTCTTCCTGGTATTCATGGGGACGCTATTTCAGCATCTCGTTTATATGGTCTCCTTGTTTATTTCGAGAACCGCTTTCAACTGGCGGGAAGCAGTATTTAATATCCTGCTGCCAAGCCTGATACTGAATATGCTCTTGGCCATTCCCGTGCATGCATTGATCCAAGAGTTGGCAAGGACTGCACAACCGAAGGCGACTGATTTATGAACCAAAACCAAAGCTATGAAAAACCAACCATTGCACTGGACCGCATAAAGTGGGTTTATGTCGTGCTGGGTCTGGTTTTCCTTTTTTATGTCTACAAGTTATTCAATTACCAAATTATTGATGGAGCTAAATTCAGGGCAGCGGCCACGGATAATCGCACTCAGACAATTAGCGATCCAACTGAACGCGGAATGATCTTTGATCGTAATGGCGTGGTACTGGCTAGGAATGTGCCTTCCTTCAATATCACCATAACGCCTGCAGATATGCCCGACCCGGATGATAATGCCGGCCAATTACATCAGCTGGTGAAGGAATTGAGCGAAGTCATAGCCATGCCGGCAAGCAGTGGCATCTTGAACGAAGAAACCGCTAAAAGCTTCTCAGAGTGCAATACGGATTTTGGAATAGAACAAATCGTGACAATTGCAGGAAATAACTGGCCTTTCAGAGCAACCAGACTTAAATGTGATGTCAGCAAAGAAGTGGCCATGATCGTACAGGAAAAAGCCATGGATTGGCCTGGGGTGAGCGTGGAAGTGCAATCCATCCGCGAGTACCCCACTGGTGTAGATACCGCCGAAGTCGTTGGTTTTTTGGGTCCTATCCCTGAATCACAGCTTGAGTACTACACCGGGTTAGGATTTGTTTCTGGCCGGGATAAAGTGGGCTATGCCGGTCTGGAGCAATCCATGCAGGACGTTTTGGGGGGTGTAAATGGCACACGCGTAGTGGAAGTGAATGTTGGCGGACAAGAAATACGAAACCTGGAAGAACCCATTGAGCCAGTTAATGGCGGCCATATCTACACGACAATTGACTATCGTTTGCAGGCAATTGCCCGTCAGGCAATGATTGACCAATTTAACTACTACAACAACTTGATAGGCCGAGTGTTGAGCAATAGCGGTGTAACAATTGTGATGAAGGTTAAAACTGGCGAAATATTGGCCTTAGTCAACTATCCCAGCTTTGAAAACAACCGCATGAGCCGTTTTATTCCCGCTTATTACTACAACCAACTCAGTTCTGACGAGGCAAAGCCTTTATTGAACAAAGCCATCAGTTCGGAAGTTCCGCCAGGCTCAGTCTACAAATTGGTCTCCGCGCTGGGGATTCTTAACGAAGATGTGATTGATGAATGGAAGCATATTGAAGACCCAGGCACAATCACATTGCTTGAAAAGTACCTCCCGAATGATCCGGGTTCACCACGCACCTTCAAGTGTTGGAATGAAGAAGGTCACGGTCCGGTGGATTATTTGCGAGCCATTGCATGGTCTTGTAACACCTATTGGTACAAAGTAGGTGGAGGTTTTGAGAATGAAGTGCCGGGCGATGGTTTGGGAATTTGGCGCATGTCTGAGTATGCCAGCGCCCTGGGTTATGGTGAAGTCACAGGTATCGAATTGCCTGGTGAAGTGGATGGCTTGAATCCGAACCCAACCTGGAAACGACTGAATATTGGTGAAAACTGGGCAACAGGCGATACTTACCTTGCAGCTGTCGGCCAGGGTTATGTGCTTTCGACTCCCATGCAAGTAATCAATTCTATTTCGACCATTGCCAATGACGGCAAACGCATGCAGCCGACCATCATTTACAAGGTGATGGATGACCAGGGAAACGTCGTTCAATCCCTTGAGCCAAAGATGGTAGTCGATATTACCCAGACACCTCTGATCCATGAATATGATGGCAATGTCCGGTTGGAGACAATGAAAACAGTCGAACCCTGGGTCCTCGAGGAAGCTCGCAAAGGCATGGAACTGGTTACCAAGACTTTTGAACCCGAAAGCGGCACTGCCGCTGGTCAGTTTGAAGATGTGGAATATTCTGTAGCGGGAAAAACTGGCACCGCAGAGTACTGTGACGATTTTGCGCTAAAAAATAAACTCTGCGGTGTGACCATGGGCTACTGGCCAGCACATGGCTGGTTCGTGGGTTATGCTCCGGCTGAAGATCCGGAAGTTATTGTCCTAAACTTTTCCTACAATGGCACAGAAGGCTCAACGTTTTCTGCTCCGATAGTTCGCCGGGTCTTGGATGCGTATTTTGAATTGCAGCGTATTGATTCTGGTGAGGCTGACCAGAACGATGGGGCAATAACCCCTGAACAATAAGGTTTTTATGCTTAAACGAGATATTTGGAAGCGATTTGATTATTTGCTTTTTACGGCAGTTCTTTTACTCTGCATATTTGGGGTAGCATTGATAAGTTCTGCCATTGCAGGCAATATCGCCCTGGCTGACCATGCACAACGACAGGCGGTTTTTACAGGCATCGGCTTTGGGGTATTGTTCTTAGTTTCGATGATTGACTATCACTATTGGCAGTCATTAGGGCGATTTTTGTATGCAGGCACGTTTATTTTGCTTGTTCTGACATTTATCACTGGGCAGGTAAGTTTTGGGGCTGCCCGTTGGTTGACCGTCGGTCTTGTGAATGTGCAGCCTGCCGAGTTGGCAAAAATCGCCTTAATCCTTAGCTTGAGTTATTACCTCTCACGTAAAGTGGATAAAATCAACAACTTATGGGTGCTCGGACGCAGCTTCATTATTGCCATGGGGCTTATTATCTGGATCTTCCTGCAGCCAAACTTGAGCAATACGATGGTGCTTTTGGTTATTTGGGCGCTCATGGTGTGGGTCAGCGGACTGAAATCAAAATATATTTTGATTTTTCTCTTAATCATCATTGTTTTCCTGGGCGTTTCTATTGCCACAGACTTCCCATACCTGGCCGATTATCAAAAAGGCCGTATTGAAACTTTCTTGCGCCCGGACCCTGAAGCACGCTATGGAGTTACTTATAAC
>WOZB01000080.1 GCA_011620445.1 Anaerolineaceae bacterium
TCGCAATTGGACTCTTCCTCAGCGCCTGTCAAGGGACTACACCAGTCATAGACCCTGCCACAGCCGTTGCTCAGACAATGGCGGCAGCCCAGGGTACTTTGGCGGCTCCTGAAGGTTCGGCTTCGATAGAAACGGCTGTTGCCCAGACTATTCAAGCTTCCTCCGCCAATCCGACTGATATGGCCACTGCTGAAATGCCTACCTCAGCGGTAATTCTTACACCGATGGCCACCGCGGCGCAGGCAGGCAACCAGGAACAACTGCTTCTTTGGGCACCTGACGGGTCCAACACCTTGCTCGATGAAGTCAAACCAGTTGCTGACAGATATGGACTGGCTACCGTACTTAGCTCTAATCTAAACCCGGAAGCCATTAGCCCAAAAACCCGACTGGTGATAAGCTCTGCACCTGCGGATTCGATCCTCCAAATGGCCGCTGCGGCACCTCTAACCCTTTTCATGGCGGTAAATGTTGAAATTGCCGATGCGCCCGCAAATGTTTTTAGTTTCAAAGTCCAGGGCCCGGCGATAGCTTCTTCCCATGCCCAAAATGCTTTTGCCGCTGGTTACATCTTCGGACTGATCATTCCTGATTATCGCGCTGGTGTCATCAGCCAGAGCGGTACCCCAGAAGGCAGCCAAACCCAAGGCGGCTTTCAGGTTGGCGAACAATATTACTGCGGCCTCTGCAACAGCCGAAACGCGCCGGTGACCTTCTATCCAAAATTTGCCGAGATCTCTGACCCCCAGAACCAGGCTGAATGGACGGCGGCGGCAGACGCGTTGGTGGCCGCGGGTGTACGTTCAGTTTTCATTCAACCAGAAGTCAGTTCGCAAGCCCTGGTGGATTATTTGCTCTCCCGAAACATGCTCCTGATTGGCGTGGAAGGCCAGGCTGGTCTTGGTCAAGGCCAAGGCTGGGTAGCGACCATTTCAAGCGCCGGCCGCAATTTGAGCCTGGGGCAAGCTGTTGAAGAACTTCTTAACAATGGCAGTCTACCGCTCATTTCTGAAGTGGGCCTGGATTTGATCAATATCAATCGCGAGTACCTCAGTGAAGGCAAGCAAGCTTATTTTGATGTTGTGCGGCGCGATTTGCTCTCAGGCCTCATCAAGCCACTCCCTTTTGGCCAATAGATCCTTGACTGAACCCAGTATCCGTCCTGCTAAAGCAACAGACCTCGCCGACATCCGCGATATCTGTTTGAAAACTGCTGATGCCGGTAAGGATGGCACAACGCTTTACCAATACCCTGAGTTTTTGTGGGCAGTCTATGCAGACCCTTACCTGGTCTTTAGCCCTCAAACCTGTTTTGTTGCGGAAGATGAACTTGGAATCTGCGGATACATACTGGCTGCCCTGGATTCCGCAGCCATGCAAGCCTGGGCTGTGCAGGAATGGCTGCCTCCATTTCAACAGGCTTATCCGCTAAGCTTAGCAGAATCATGCGGCCAACAAGATCAGGAATTGCTGCACTTAATCCATAAGCCCATGCCTTTGTTACCATGCGTACAGGATTACCCCTCCCACTTGCACATTGACCTGCTACCGCGAGCCCAGAAAAGGGGTCTGGGGAGAAGGCTGATAAAGACATTGCTGGAACAACTGACAAATCTGGGTTCGAAAGGCGTCCACCTTGGCGTGGCTGGTGAGAATGTGAACGCCCAGGCTTTTTACCATCACATCGGGTTTGAAGACTTGTTGGTATTCCCCGATAATACCCGGCTGATGGGTATGCGTTTGCCTAAAACACCCTAAGCTTTTTCAGGCTCCCAAAGCATGTTATAGAAACTGAGCGGATGACCAGGGAATTTGTTCTCAGCCAGCAGCTGAAAGCCCAGGTGCTCATAAAAGGCGACCGTAGCAGGCTTGTGGGTTTCCAGGTAAACCGGTTTTTGCTCAAGTTTGGCCAGGGTTTGCACATGATGAATGAGTGCGCTTCCCCAACCTTTGCCTTGAGCACGAGGGTCCACTCCCAAATACCAGATGTAATAATGCTGCCGGCCAGCCATCACTTTGTGGTGCACATCAACAGCGTATTTTTCGCAAAATTGCATGCGCCTCAAACTCTCGCGGGTCATCAAGAAGGGTGCTTTAAAGGTACCGCTGGCTAAATAATCCCAAAAATTGAATTCACGCGAATCCGGAAGCATCAAAGTCATGATGCCCAGGCCGTCCTCGGTTTTGAACGCCTTGCCTGTGCGGCCAACCTGGACCAGCGCGTTATGGAGCATCCAATTCAACGGAACTTGCCTCTTACTCGGGTCAGAAAAGTAATAACTCAAGTCTGGGTAAGTGAAGAATGCCCGGGTCAGGATGCGGCTGGCCTGGGGGTATTCAGAACGCGGGAGTTCAAGGATTTTCATGCGAAATATTATAGTGCTCCACCTGGGTTTAGAACATTTTGCATGACTGCTGTTGCATGACTGCGACGATATGTTTTGTGAGCGCTCAAAGCCGAAACTTGATGTTATATTTACCGCTGAACGGAGAGGTTCTCACCCATAAATACCACTCCGCGCCGCTGCCTGACAGATTGGCAGCAAACCTACGAAAAACAATTCTGGAGGCAGCTTGAAGCATCTACTCACCGGAAACGAAGCGGTCGCCCGCGGAGCTTATGAGGCAGGGGTCCATTTTGCCTCAGCTTATCCGGGCACGCCCAGCACTGAAATTCTTGAAAACATTTCAACCTATAAGGAAATCCATTCTGAATGGGCTCCCAACGAAAAAGTAGCTCTTGAGGCTGTGATTGGCGCGCAACTGGCTGGCGCCCGCTCTCTTGCAGCCATGAAGCATGTGGGTCTGAATGTAGCTGCTGACCCGCTTTTTTCTTTTGCCTATACAGGTGTAAACGCAGGAACAGTAATCATCACGGCCGATGAACCGGGGCAATTCTCCTCCCAGAACGAGCAAGATAACCGTAACTACGCCAAAGCGGCGGTCATGCCGATGTTTGAGCCCTCGGACAGTGAAGAAGCCAAGGACATGCTGGCTGATGCGTTCCTCCTCAGTGAACACTACGACGTTCCCGTGCTTTTTCGCATGACCACCCGGGTCTGCCATTCCAAAAGCCTGGTAGAGTTCAGAAGCCGCCAGGAAGTACCCTTGAAGGAGTACACGAAGGACGTCAAACGTACTATTACTGTACCAGCCAACTCCCGCCCGATGAAAGTCAAACTTCAGAAGAATATGGCTCGCCTGCTGGACTATTCCAATCAGAACCGCTGGAATCGGGTGGAGTACGGCGATAAGAAATTGGGGATTATCTGCTCAGGCGATTGTTACATGTATGCCAGGGAAGTCTTTGGGGATGAAGCCTCTTACCTCAAAATCGGCTTTTCAAACCCCTTACCCGATAGGCTCATCCGCGATTTCGCTGCACAGGTTACAGAACTATACATCATCGAAGAAAACGACCCCTACATAGAAGAGCATGTGCGTGCCCAGGGTATTGCCTGCAAAGGCAAGGATCTCTTCCCCCGTAATGGCGAGATGATCCCTGATGTTATCCGGCAAGCGGTTTACGGTACCGTTCAGGAAGCAGATGGAGATATCCAGGCAGCTTTGATTGCCCGGCCGCCTACCTTCTGCGCCGGCTGCCCGCACCGCGGTTTCTTTTACGAACTCGGCAAACGTAAAAATGTGATGATCACGGGTGATATTGGCTGCTACACCCTGGGTTTTAGCGCGCCATATAATGCCATGGATACCAATTTGTGCATGGGCGCCAGCATCAGTATGGGGCACGGTGCGCAACAGATTTTCAACATGAAGGCCGGCAATCGGATGCGGGTGGTTGGGGTGATTGGTGATTCTACGTTTTTCCACACCGGTATCAACTCGCTGCTGGATGTGGTTTACAACCGCAGCAACATGGTCACCTGTATTCTGGATAACCGCATCACCGCCATGACCGGGCAGCAGGAAAATCCCGGTACCGGCGTGACGGCCATGGGTGAAGTGACCGAAGTGGTCAATCTGGAAGCCCTGGTGAAGGCTTGCGGCATTAAAGAAGTTAGAGTGGTCAATCCAAACCAACTTACAGAAGTTAAGAAGGCTTTCGACTGGGCATTGGGGCTTGAAGGACCTTCCGTTATCATCACCCGCTGGCTATGCGCTCTCAAAAGGCAATCCCAGCAGGATAAATTGGAATTCCCAGCCTCGTTCACTGAGAAGTACCGCGTGGATGAGACAGTCTGTATTGGCTGTAAAAAATGCACCAAGACCGGCTGCCCAGCTATCGTCTTCCAGGTGGAAAAAAAGAAATCTTCCATTGACCTCGAAAAATGCGTAGGCTGCAGCGTTTGTTCGCAGGTTTGCCCGTTGCATGCCATCGTGAAAGTGGAGGCTTAGCATGGCAACCAAGAATCTTCTGCTGGCTGGCGTTGGCGGCCAGGGCACCATCCTGGCAAGTAAACTGCTCACTTTAGGACTGATGAGTCATGGTCTGGACGTAAAAATGAGCGAGGTACATGGTATGTCGCAGCGCGAGGGGCCTGTGCTCACGCATGTGCGCTTCGGGCAAAAGGTTTTTTCACCTGTGGTGGAAAAAGGCAAGGGTGACATCCTGATCGGCTTTGAAGAGTTGGAAGGGCTGCGCAACCTGGATTACCTGCGGGATGACGGCGAAGGAATCGTGGTGCTGAACACCGCCCGGATCAACCCGATTGGTGTACTGACTGGGGTGGATAAATATCCTCAAAATGTTGCCGAACTCATCCGAAAGAAAACCTCTCACCTCGTGGTGGTGGATGCCACCGCAGAAGCTCATAAATTGGGCAATCCGAAAGTAATGAACATGATTTTGCT
>WOZB01000022.1:0-2183 GCA_011620445.1 Anaerolineaceae bacterium
GTTTTTATATGGACAAACAGGAGCCCCTCATCAGGTACTGCGTGCCAGCTTCCCCTCGAAGGGAAGCTTAAGCATGAGACGGGGTTGTAAATGTTGGGTGGAACGACACAGCAATCAGAATTGACAATTATTTTACGAAGCGCAACGCAACGTAAATATTATTATTGACAAATATTTATCAGTCTGTGTCCAAGAAGCTATCTCAAGTAGCGTAGGTTGCGAACCACTACTCCGCTAATTTGTTGTATCAATTACACATCAGGTCGACAACCCAAATCAAGTCCTGCTATTCACTCACATCCAAACGGCAGTTAATCCTCAGAATAGCCGCATAAAGCCAACGCGCCGGGGCCGGTGTTGATTCCAAGCACTGGACCGGTTATATTGATCAGCAGTTCCACTGGGTGATACTCGGCCTCGATCCGCTCCGCCAATTGTTTGGCCTCTTCAAAAGCGTTCCCGTGCAATACGGCAATCCTCAGATTCTTGACGCTCCTTATCTTGTCAAAGAATTTTCGGTAGAGCAAGTCAACAAGTGCCGGATGGGTCCTGGCAAGACCGACCGGTTCCACCAATCCCGTGTTGTGATTAATTGAGACGACAGGTTTTACCTGGAGCAGGGTGCCCGCCCATTTTGCGGCGTTGCCGATTCGCCCGCCGGTTTTTATATATTTCATGGTATCCATGCCAACGATCTGAACCAATCGTTCACGTACGCGGCTTACAGTATCGACCACGGTTCTTAAATTCGCTCCGGCTTCGATTGCTCGGGCAGCTGCCAAAACCTGCCAGCCCAGGCTCATCGTGGGACCTTTTGAATCGATGACTTCAACAGGCACTGTGAGTTGGTCTGCCATCGTTTTTGCCAGTTGATAGGTGCCGCTCATCGCGCTGCTGACCGTCAGGACAATTAAAGAATCAGCACCGCGTTGGAGGGCGGTATCAAATGCAGACTGAAAATCTTGAATACTGGGCATTGAAGAGTGGGGAAAGTTGGGGTCAGTTTTGAGCCTCTGATAGAAATCCGTTGGCTTGAGTTCAACTCGATCGCGAAATTGTTCTTCGCCCCAGATAACGACTGCGGGAACGACAATAATTCCATATTGTTCAAGCAAATTTTCGGGAATGTCACAGGTACTGTCGGTAATGATTCCAATCATGGGTTTGATTCCTCAGCTGAAATATTGTTTTGTAAATAATACCATTCAGACACTCCTTTGGCTCGTTTTCTGATGTAAATCGAAAGCACGAATTCCTATCTGTCCGCTAAGAAACCCGATTTCATCAGCCCTTCCTATCGTGAGCTATTTGCGCTTGTACCCGCGGCAGAAGGTGCCATAGTGTAAACCCGCCCCGTTGGGCATTGGGTCAGGCCTGCAAAAGGGGGTGAAGGGTGGTTTGGTTTTTGCGGCATGAACAAGATCCCCCCAACCAAGCACTACGTGCCAGCTCCCCCCAGCTGGGAAGCTCAAGAACGAATAGAAGCCCCGTTTCGTTGCCCATAGAAGGACGAGACTGTGCTCTCTGAACCGCTAATCATTCGATTGCCGTTGGGTAAAGTAATCCGCATCCCTGCGCAAGAGTTCATCGAACCAGGGCAGCAGGGGGTGGATGGATTCGATCGAGCGGATGCCTTCAATAATCGAACGTCTATCCATATGTTTCTGCAAGTCCAGGTATTGTTTCTGCCAATCGCGGATGACCGATTGAGCGCGGCCAGGTTTTTCCATCAGTTCCTGAATTTGCACCAGGCTGAACATCAGGTCTCCGGCGCTGTTAAAGGCCAGGCGCGTGCTGGCCATTTGACCTGTATTGATAACTTCATGAGCCAGGCTGAGGTTCTTAACCTGGCGAATCAGCTGCAGTAAGAAGCGGTTGATGCCACTTAATATGGGCTGGTGTTCTTCGGCAATCCAGCGCAAGGAGAGCAAAGGCGAAATTTCAAGGCCTTTCCAAAAGCTAAAAAATGCTGTTTGGGCGATCCCCAATTGGTACTGCAACTCCTGGATCAATTCCTTATAAAGACCCTGGTTGGGAATTTTCAACCATTCCTGGCTGACTGTAAGCATACTGTGGCAAGCTTTCAAGAGAGGGTCCAGGTTTTGGGCTTCAGGTTCAGAATCCGGTAAAAGCTGCCAATCCTTCTGTTTGAAAGCTGTGAGCACTGGCAGAATACGGTTGCG
>WOZB01000022.1:2283-4796 GCA_011620445.1 Anaerolineaceae bacterium
AAAGCTGCCAATCCTTCTGTTTGAAAGCTGTGAGCACTGGCAGAATACGGTTGCGGCAATCCTTTTGCACCTGGGCAAGCTCGGTCATAATGGCCCAATTTGAAATTGGATCCTTAGCTGATGGGAAAGACCAAAGGCGATTTTGACGACTTTTTTGCTTCCAATCCTCAATTTTCGTAAAAGCGCTTTGGGCAATTTTGAGATTTTCTCTGTCCTCAGCGGGCAAACTCTCAAGTGCAGGAAAACTCAATATTTGCGCGCCTTGCAAGAACAAACCCTTGTAAATATCGTCTATTTGCGCGTAGCCATAATGAAATGCGGGCATAAGATGATGGATCTTTTCGAGAGAAGGCTCCCTGGGGGTGCCCAATCGCAGCGCCTGATGGAAAGATTCCACGGCTGCAATCTGTTCTGGCTGCATCACAAAGTTCCGCACCCAATCCTCTGGCAATTCCACAAAAGAGCTGCTTAGCTGCAGCCAGGGTATATCCCAATTTTCATGGAGCGCTTGTTCTTGAAGTGTTAGCAAGTCCTGACTTTGGTTCAGAGCAGTTGTTTGCTCCCATAGGGCTTGCAGCCAGGGTACTAAACCCAACCAAAAGTGAGCTTTAGAGAAATTTTCAAGCAGGTTTTGAGCAAAGCGGTTGATCGCAATTTGGGCTTGCGGCCCTTCCTTTAAGGCGGCCATCCATTTCTTCAGTTTTTGGATTTCTACATCAATATCCTTCAGGAAGACCTGGTTGGGGTCCAGAAGCAATAAACCATGTAAAGCCTGGCTGGCGTCGTCCAGGGCTTTTGCTTCCCAGGCTTTATAGACCTCTCGAATCTTGCCGAGCAAGCTGTTTACAGCCTGGTTCAGTTCTGGTTGGGGTCGGATGGGTGTTGATTGTAGGGCTTCCTTCAGCTTCAGTACTTGCCAACCGAGTTGCCGGCCTTCAGGCAAACTTGACCAGGCAATCAGAATCTCATCAACTTGTTGCGAGATATGCCTGATTTCGGCTTTTACATCTTCAGGGGTTTCAAAGCGTTCTGCGCGCAGGCTCATCATGTGCAGCTCATCAGCATACTTGGCCAGTTCATCTCTGCAGAGGGGTGTCGGCGAAGTGTCCGATTCCCAGAAATTGCGCGTAGCCACAATCAATTGCCGGCGTGTAGAAGCTGCCATTGTCTCTTCAGGCACCTGAGAAAGCACCCACACAAAGGCTTCCTTTTGGCTGTTGAGCGCCGCTTCAAGAAGTGCCGGAAAGCTTTCCAGCGTCATTAATTTGGTTTCTCTGAACAAAACTGCCAGGCTTTGCCAATTACCAGTAATGGCTGTAGGCAATTCCTGCAAGGTCAATTCACAGACCATCTCTGCCTGGCTGTAATCCTTTGATGCGATGCAACGCAGAGCCGCCTTTTTACTGGCTTCAAGGCTGAGAGCGTCATCCACCCGGACGCCTAATTTGGCTAAGGCCCTTCGCAGAGAAAACAAATCCTGCAGGCTCTGCAGGCCATCCAAATTCTCGAGGTTTTTTTTGAAAAGCAACTGGTACTCTACCACACGGTGGGCAAAATATTCTGCGGCATACTCAACCCGGAACTGTAACTGTATCAGTTCGTTATCAGAAAGGGCTTTGCCGTCCAGCGGCCAGTCAATTTCCTGGATGAGTTCCGGGGCTGTCTGGCGGATCAGCAAGACCCCTTCCGGGAAGAGTTGTTGGTAGTCCAGTTTGAAGAGCGCAGCTTTTTCTTCCGCTGTGCCCTCTACCTTTTGGCTGTTGCCCCAGTCGATGAAGCAAAAAGTGCTGTTGCTGGCGTCCCAGTAGACATGCTCCATCTTGACGTCATTCCAAATCAGATTCCGGGCATGCACCGCTTTGAGCATTTGCAGCAAACCGGCAAGGATCCTCAGCACCAGTACTTGCGACATGACGTTATCACCGCGCACAATGCCTTTCAAAAGGCTGTCTATTGGTGTGCCGCTGGCTTCCTGGCTAATGACAAAGAGGTTGGCGGTGCGCTCCGTGCCCGGGATGCTGCGGTCCAGCAAGAGGGGCGTTGTTACCGTAATGCCAGCGTGGCTGGAATTAAGACCGTTCAATTCCGCAAGGATGATGCCTTCGTTTTCGATTTGGCCAGCCTGGCGCACAATGGTTCCGCCTGAGACGTTTTGCACTGGGCGTTTCATAACGCCCAAACTTTGCCCACCCTCACCGCTAACGCGCAGCACCTGGCCGGCATCGCCTTCACCAACTACTTCCAGGATTTCCCAGGTTTTTTCTTGTCCTTTGACGCTTTTTGGCATGGGCTGATTATAAACGAGGGCGGCGAGAGCGATTCAAAAGCTCGATTTCCCCTACAGCGTCATCTTGTCAATTCTTTCGCGTGACTGCATCACAGCTAATGGTGAAGGAGTAATGAAAATGGTACGGGATTGAGCAATTTCAATGCAACGTTGGCAGAGGAAGTTTCCGTGTATTTGAGGTTGTTTCTTTACAAGCTTTTAGCGGAACTCGTAATCTATACCAAAA
>WOZB01000104.1 GCA_011620445.1 Anaerolineaceae bacterium
GTGCACACCCTGCCGAATTGGCACCAAAAGGATGTATGATCTCCTCACGGGAATCACCAAAGGTGCCGGTAAACTGGAGGATCTTGAGGAATTAAAATGGCTCAGCATTAGCCTTTTTGATCTTTCCAACTGCGGATTAGGACAATCCGCAGGAACACCAGTTCGCGATATGATAGCGCACTTCAAACCAGAGGTGGAAGCCCACATCAAACTGGGAGTCTGCCCTACCGGAATTTGTCCGATGCACGCTTCATAAGTATTTACAGTGAAGTCATCAAACAAAATTGAGTAAGGAGAGTTGTATGGCCGAGAACCCAGTAGTAATCGATGATTTGAGCCCAGCTGAGGTCGCAACAAAAACAGTCAACATTGGAATCAAGAAAGCTAACCTGGACTTCTGGACGATGTTCTTTCTGGCACTTTTGGGTGGTGTCTATATCGCGCTGGGAGCCATCCTGGCAACCACTGTCTCGACAAACGGACCAGAATTTCCCTTTGGAGTGAACTCGCTGCTCAAAGGTCTAATTTTTTCTGTCGGGCTCATTCTTGTCCTGGTTGCAGGCGCAGAGCTTTTCACTGGCAATAATTTGATCCTTATGGCCGTGCTGGCCAAGAAGGTTACGGTGGCTAAGATGCTGCGCAATTGGGGCGTTGTCTACCTTGGCAACCTGATCGGCTCGCTCATCATAGCGTTAGTGATGTTGATGTCAAAACAGTATCTCTTTGCTGGGGGTGCTCTCGGGAAGACTGTCCTAACCATTGCCAACACAAAGGCTGGGCTTGGTTTCTGGTCCGCAATCGGTCTGGGGATTATGTGCAACTTACTGGTCTGTCTCGCGGTTTGGATGTCCTTCTCCGCGCGGACCACAGCAGGAAAAATCCTGGCAATTATTCCTCCGATCACTGCTTTCGTGGCAGCAGGGTTTGAACACAGCGTTGCAAACATGTACTTCATTCCCATCGGGCTTTTAATCAAATGGGCTAATCCCGAGTTTGTCACCAAAGCCGGGGAGTTTGGCAACCTTACCTTAAGCAACTTCCTTGTCCACAATTTACTGCCAGTCACAATTGGAAACTTGATTGGTGGGGCTTTGTTCGTAGGCGCGATGTATTGGTTTATCTATCTGCGCAATCAAAAGTAGAGCCTGATTATTACCCTTACTCAAGATGATCCTTCTGGATCTATTGCTTGGAAGGAAGGCGAATGATTAATCTAACTATCAATGGTGTGGATGTTCAATCAGATCCAGGCAAGACGATTCTTCAGGCTGCGGAAAACGCAGGCATTACCATCCCAACGCTCTGTCGTCACAAAGATCTTTCACCCACAGGCGCGTGCAGAATGTGTCTCGTTAACGTCAAAGGCTCCAAAGGCCTTATCACTGCCTGCATGACTCCGGTCACTGAAGGCATGGAAGTTCAGACTGAAAATGAGGTACTCACAGCTGCCCGTCAAACCGTCCTGAAGATGCTTCTGAGTACTTATTACGACAGTGGTTATACTCACAATGAGTCTGAAAACGAGCTTTTTAAATGGGCGCGTCATTATAGTCTCGATCCCTTCAGCCTAATGGCTTCAGAACCAAGGTATCAGGTTGACTCAGATCCCAATCCTTTTGTCTTTGTTGATCTAAACAAGTGTATCCTTTGCACACGCTGTGTCAGAGCTTGCGCAGAAATTCAAGGCCGCTTCGTTTGGGAAACTGCTGAGAGAGGTTTTGAGACGCATATTTCTGCCGGCATGGATCAAGACCTGATTACAGCTCGCTGTGAATCCTGCGGTGCCTGTGTAGCTTATTGTCCAACCGGGGCTTTGACTTATAAGCCCTCGGTTGGAGCCCAACCAGCAGACAAAAAGGTATTAACTACTTGTTCCTTTTGTGGGGTCGGTTGCCAATTTGATCTCAACGTGGTTGATGACCACGTTGTGCGGGTAACTTCAAATCCCAAAGCGCCTGTAAATAACATGCATATGTGTGTCAAAGGACGTTTTGGTTATTCCTATATCCATCATCCTGATCGGTTGACCAGGCCGATGGTACGGGAATATCTCCTTGAGGGCAACCCTAAACCAAAAGGGGGCGATTTGGGTCCATGGGCTGCCACCGAATGGGATACTGCGCTTGACCTAGCTGCCCGTAAGTTGGCATTCGCGCGAGACACCTACGGTCCTGATAGTGTGGGCGTCTTGTCCTCAGCAAAGTGCACCAACGAAGAAAATTACTTAATGAACAAGTTCGCCCGCCAAGTTATTGGCACAAACAATATTGACCATTGTGCGCGCTTGTGCCACGCCAGCACAGTGGCAGGTCTTGCTTCAGCCCTCGGTTCCGGTGCCATGACCAACTCGATGAAAGATGTGTACGAGAACGCTAATTCCATCTTCGTGATCGGCTCAAACACCACCGAGCAGCATCCTGTTTTCGGGGCTAAAATGCGCCAGGTAGTCTTGCAACGCGGCGTCAAACTGGTAGTGGTTGACCCACGCAAAATCGACTTGTGTGAATTCGCTGCGCTGCACCTGCAACACAAACCGGGCACCGACATCGCCCTGGTTAATGGTTTGATGCACATCATCTTTGAAAAAGGTTATGAAAACAAAAAGTTCATTCAGGAACGCACAGAGAACCTCGATGCCTTCATGGAGAATCTTAAGCTCTACCCACCCGACAAAGTTTCCCAAATCACGGGCGTGCCCATGGAGCAGCTTTACGAAGCAGTAGAAATCATTGTCAAGAACGCGCCGATGGCTGTTTTCTGGGCTATGGGTATCACCCAACACACGGTTGGGGTGCACAATGTGTTCGCCTTGGCGGATTTGCAGATGGTGTTGGGCAATTTTGGCATCCCGGGCGGTGGCGTTAACCCCCTGCGCGGGCAAAACAACGTTCAAGGTGCCTGTGATATGGGCTGTCTGGTGAACGTCTATCCGGGTTATCAAGCAGTCACCGACGAAGCCGCCCAAGGAAAATTCGAGGCAGCCTGGGGCACCACACTTTCCAATAAAGTTGGAAAAACGGTAACTGAAGTGATTCCCGACATACTTGAAGGTACAACCAGGGCCCTCTACATCCTTGGTGAAAACCCGATGATGACCGATCCCGATACTAACCACATCCGCCACTGCTTCGAAGAACTGGACTTCTTTGTCCTTCAGGAGATTTTCCCCAGCGAGACTTCAGTCTACGCCGATATACTGCTGCCAGGGGTCACTTTTGCCGAAAAAACCGGCACCTTCACCAGCACCGAACGCCGGGTGCAGATGATCCATCAGGCCATCACCCCTCGAGGCGAATCAAGGTTCGATTGGGCAATCATCGCTGATCTCGCCCAACGTGTGATTGCTCTGGGAGGAAGAGCGATCAACTCTGCTCCATACTCAGGCTGGCAATATGCCAGTTCGGCACAGATTATGTCAGAAGTAGCCGCTCTAACGCCGAGCTACGGCGGCATCTCCCATCAGCGGCTGGAAGCAGGTGAGACGCTTTGCTGGCCTTGCCCAAGCGCGGAACATCCTGGCACGCCTATTCTCCACATCGGCAAATTCACGCGCGGTCTGGGAGCCCTGATCCCGGCAGTGCATCTGGATCCCTCTGAAATGCCAGACACCGAGTATCCTATCTTACTCACAACTGGCCGCGTGCTCTACCACTGGCACAGCGGTGAGATGACCAGACGCGTAAAGGAATTGATGGAAATCTATGGCGAAGCGCTTCTGGAAATCTCAACGGCTGATGCCAGGAAACTTGGTTTCTCTGACAAAGCTGGCAAAGTGAAGCTCACCTCAAGACGGGGCAGCATTATTACCCAGACTTGGGTCACCGATCGGGTTCCTGAGGGTCTGGTTTTCGGCAACTTCCACTTCCCTGATACCAACGTCAATTATTTGACTAAAGCAGCCCTCGATCCGATAGCTAAAATTCCCGAATACAAAGTGACCGCGGTGAAAATGGAAGCAATTCCCTGAGCCGGATTTGTTATTTCCAAAAAGCTCTTTCGTTAATTGAAAGAGCTTTTTTGTTGCTCCGCCAGGTAGGCTTCAGCAATGGCTTTATCTTCGGGTGTGTTGATATTGAAAAAAGCCATACCGCTGGGATCCAGTCTCTGACAGGTGCTCTCATCAATCTCATCCACCCTTACACTTGAAAGCCATCCGATAAGCCGTCGCTGCCCCTGATTGATGGAATCAAGAACAGCTTGCCGGCAAGTTTTAGTTCGGTACAAAGCATGAAGCGGCTCGTGATATTGTTGGCCAGATTTTGGAATCGCCACATCCAACCCTGTTGATTTAAGCCTTTGCAGCCCCTCCCAAATGATCGCCGGGTTGGCAAAGACCATATCACAGGCAATCACGGCTACATACTCTGTTTCAGCGTAATAGAGCGCAGAATACAGCCCCCCAAGCGAACCTTTACCCTGGAAAACGTCGCTGAAAACCTTTATTCCCGAAAATGAATACTTTTCTGCCTCATTGGTGACAATACAGATAGAGTCCGAAAGCCCTGCCAGGCGGTTGATGACATGGCAAACCATGGGTAAATCGCAACAGAAAGTTAAACCTTTATCGACGCCCATGCGGGATGACTTTCCTCCAGCGAGGATGGCAATCGTCAATTCGTCAGAATACCCTAATCCTTGTCTACCCATATTCTGCCAGGTACGATCGATTATATCGCCGTGTCAGTTGGATAAAGCGGATCATATCTTTGACTGGAATATGTTTTTGTAAGGAAGTTACCCAAAAAAAGAGCTTACCCTTACGAGTAAGCTCTCAAATCCATGGTTTCGGTTTAGG
>WOZB01000070.1 GCA_011620445.1 Anaerolineaceae bacterium
TTCTATACCGCGCAGCAGAAGACCAACATTATCGCCAGCCTGGCCCTGATCGAGCATTTTGTGGAACATTTCAACACCAGTAACGACCGAATTCATCGGCTTGTCGCGCAGACCAACGATTTCTACAGGGTCGTTGACCTTGATAACACCGCGGTCAATACGGCCTGTAACCACTGTTCCACGGCCCTTGATGGAGAAGACATCCTCAATGGACATCATGAAGGGTTTGTCAAGCTCGCGCTTCGGTTCGGGAATGAACTCATCAACAGCGTCCATGAGGTCAATAATCGGTTTGTATACCGGATCGTTGGGATCGGTGGAAGTACTGTCAAGTGCCTGCTTGGCAGAACCGCGGATGATCGGGATATCGTCGCCGGGGAACTTGTTTTTGGTCAGAAGTTCGCGGATTTCCATCTCGACTAATTCGAGCAGTTCGGGGTCGTCCATCTGATCGATTTTATTAAGGAAGACCACGATAGCAGGAACATCCACCTGGTGGGCAAGTAGAACGTGTTCATGGGTCTGGGGCATGGCACCGTCAGGAGCAGAGACCACAAGAATGGCGCCGTCAACCTGGGCAGCACCAGTGATCATGTTCTTGATGTAGTCACGATGGCCAGGCATGTCAACGTGGGCATAGTGTCGCTTGGCAGTCGAATATTCCACATGGGCAATGTTAATCGTAATACCGCGGGCTTTTTCTTCAGGGGCACTGTCAATCGAGTCATAAGCCCGATACTCACCAAAACCGCGCAGAGCCTGCACTTTGGTAATGGCCGCAGTCAGGGTTGTTTTACCATGGTCAATGTGGCCCATGGTGCCCACATTCATATGGGGCTTATTCCGTTCGTATTTAGCTTTCGCCATGTTCTATATCTCCTTAATATCTACGCTTCTTTTTCATTATTCGGCAAGAGCCCGCAATGGGATTCGAACCCATGACCTCGTTCTTACCAAGAACGCGCTCTACCAACTGAGCTATGCGGGCAGCCGTACACAGGCCGCGCGCGCGATCTGTTGTGGACGGTGAAGGATTCGAACCTCCGAAGGCTCCTGCCATCTGATTTACAGTCAGACCCCGTTGGCCACTTGGGTAACCGTCCATTATTACCTTTGGGCGCCTTGCTCTTGTCCGCTGGTGACTGCTCTCGATGTCTATCGAGAACAGTCACTAAAGGATAGCCTGAGCCGACGATGGGAATCGAACCCATAACCTACCACTTACAAGGCGGTTGCTCTACCATTGAGCTACGCCGGCGCCCTTATTAAATTGTTAAATATCAGCTCTTAGCAAGTCGAATAAGTATATCAAGACCTGCATGCTGGCGCAAGACCAATCCTGATAACTTGGCCTTAAGCGCGACTGCTGAGTTTATCAGACATGCCGGACTGAGTCAAGATTTATTGAGTATAGAATCTAATACTTGGTCTCATTCGGATCTACATCCGATTTTCGACTACTATGACGCTGGTTTCGGCCTATTAAATTGAATCAATTGGCTTGTTTTACTACGGATTTTTCCCCCACTGGCAACTATGTATCCGTTAGGCAATAAAGCAAAAGAAATCGTTTACCATCTTTTCCAATAACCTGGGAACCAATAATAACAGCCCTTGTTAATAATCTTAATCTGTAATTAACCTAATTATGATCAATTATTGCGAAATTTGATTGACGGTTAAATCCTCAAATGTTATTATTTTCACAACACCAATTATTTCATTCATTCACAACGGAGGATGCAGTAGATTAGACCCATTGACTTGAGCAGACAGAAGGTCTTAAATACTGCCTTCCGATTTTTTTAAATTATTTGAAGGAGATTCGATGAAAAAACAGAAGTTCGTGTACGCCCTGTTAGCCGTTGTGCTAACGATGGCCATGCTTCTGGGTGCTTGCCGCACAGCCGCCCCAGCGGCCACGCAAGCTCCAGCTGCAGAACCAACCAAAGCCGAAGCTGGCCAACCCGTTGTCGTTGCGGAAGATTTCAAAATCGGCATCCTGACCGGTACCGTCTCTCAAGGTGAGGAAGAGTTCAACGAAGCCCAGAACCAAAAGGCTGCTTATGGCGATATGATTGTCCATAACACCTATCCTGACAACTTCTCCTCAGAAACCGAAACCACCATCAGCCAGGCTGTTGCCCTTGCCTCTGACCCCAAAGTCAAGGCTATCGTCTGGGTCCAGGGTGTTCCAGGTACTGCCCCCGCCATCGACAAAATCCGCGAAATCCGCGACGACATCGCCATTATCGTGGGCGTCCCCGCTGAAAACCCGGATGTGATTTCCAGCAAGGCCGACGTTGTCATGGCCGTGGATGAAATCTCCATGGGCAAGACCATTCCCGATGAAGCCGCCAAGATGGGTGCCAAGGTCCTCATTCACTATTCCTTCCCGCGCCACATGGGTTACGCCACCATCGCTGCCCGCCATGCCATCATGGTTGAAGAATGCAAGAAGCTCGGTATCGAATTCGTGGACGTGACCGCCCCAGACCCAACCGGTGATGCAGGCATTTCTGGCGCCCAGCAGTTCATCACTGAAGATGTCAAGCGCGAGATCGAAAAATACGGTAAAGACACAGCCTTCTTCTCCACCAACTGCGGTATGCAGGAACCCCTCATCCGCGAAGTCTGGAAAAATGGCGGTATCTTCCCGCAGCAGTGCTGCCCCAGCCCCTACCATGGCTATCCCTCTGCCCTCGGCATCGATGTCAAGGGTCATGAAGGCGATGTGCAGTACATGCTCGATCAAATCCAGGCCAAATTGGTTGAGAACAACCAGCAAGCCCGCATGTCCACCTGGGGTGTCCCGATCAATATGCTCATGATCGACGCCGGTGTGCGCTATGCAATCAAATATGGCAACGGCGAAGTTGCTGCCAATGACCTTGAAGCCTTCAAGGCCACCATCCAGGAAGCTGCTGCTGCCCGCAAGGTCGGCAACCTCGACCTGACCTTCTACACCGAGAACGGCGTGGACTACAAGAACTACTTGCTGCTCCTTGCCCCCTTCTACGATTTCGCTAAATGAGAGGCCGGATTAATAACTTGACTTAGGTTTATGCGCCGGCCTGAATATTCGGCCGGCGCTTCTTTAATAACGGATGGAGGCAGATTGGAACAAGCGTTTGTCCTTTCGATGAAGAACATCTCAAAAGAGTACTACGGCAACCGCGTACTCAAAGGGGTCAACCTGGAAGTGAAACCAGGTGAGATTCATGCTCTGATTGGTGAAAATGGCGCTGGCAAAAGCACCCTGATGAACATCCTTTTTGGCATGCCGGTCATTTTTAACACCGGCGGCTTTGAGGGCGAAATCCTGATGGAAGGTAAGCCCGTCAACATCACAGATCCAAATAAAGCCATGCGTGAAGGCATCGGTATGGTGCATCAGGAATTCATGCTCATAGCGGATTTCACGGTGACCGAGAATATCAAAGTCGGCCGGGAAATCGGAACGCAAAATGCCCTCAGTTACCTGGGTGGCCCGCTTTTGGAAACTATGGACTGGAAAACAATGTCTGCAGATGCCAGGAAAGCCCTGGACTCAATTGGCATGCACAATATTGAAGACTATGCCAAAGTAGCCGGAATGCCCATTGGTTATCAGCAGTTTGTAGAAATTGCCCGCGAGATCGACAAGACTGGCATTCGCCTTTTGGTCTTTGATGAACCTACAGCAGTTTTAACCGAAAGTGAAGCGGACCGCTTGCTTCAGATTATGCGCTTGATTTCGGAAAAAGGCATTGCTATTATCTTCATTACCCATCGCCTGGCTGAGGTGATGGATGTGGCCGACTCGATCACAATTTTGCGAGACGGAGAATTCGTCACCCACAAGGAAATCAAAGATACCAGCGTTGTAGAAATTGCTGAACTGATGATTGGCCGTAAGTTCGACAAATTGGTGGATGACAGCGCAGAAACGCAGCGCCATATATCTGATGACAACATCTCGGTCAGCCTGGTTGACTACCATGTTGATATGCCTGGTGAACAAGTCAAAGGCATGAGCGTGGACATCCGCCGGGGTGAAATCTTCGGCTTTGGGGGCCTGGCCGGCCAGGGCAAAGTGGGCGTCATCAACGGCATGATGGGGCTCTTCCCCGCCCGTGGAGACGTAATTGTCAACGGCAAAAAACTGGATCTGACAAAATTAGGTGAGGCTTTACGCCACCGCATGGCCTTCGTTTCAGAAGACCGCCGCGGTGTAGGTTTATTGCTGGGTGAATCTATCGAACGCAACATCATTTTTTCCGCGATGCAGATCAACGAAGATTACCTACGGAACCTTGGCTTTTTCAAGATTATTGACGAGAAAAAATCCAACGCCCACGCCAAAGAAATGATTCGAACGCTGGATATCCGCTGCACCGGACCGCAGCAGACAGCTGGCAGCCTTTCCGGCGGAAACCAGCAAAAAGTCTGTTTGGCCAGGGCGTTGACCATGGTTCCCGAAATCCTGGTGGTCGCAGAACCAACGCGCGGCATCGATATCGGTGCCAAAAAGCTGGTGCTGGATTATATTGCCAAAATCAACCGCGACCTGGGTGTTACGGTCATCATGATCAGTTCTGAGTTGGTAGAACTGCGCTCCCTCTGCGACCGCATCGCGATTGTCTCAGAAGGCACTATCTTCAAAATCATGAAACCGACCGACTCGGATGCCGCCTTTGGTTTGGCCATGTCTGGCGTGAAAGAGGAGATGTTGGCATGAAAAAGTGGAAAACTTTTGTGGATAGAATCGTCCTTCCCCGCCTGATTATTGGCCTCTTCTTCATCT
>WOZB01000168.1:0-1081 GCA_011620445.1 Anaerolineaceae bacterium
CCTACGACACATCCATTTAATTATCGATCGGAAATTCAATTTTGTTGGGCCGACAAGTATTGTCGCTCTAACTAAGCAACGGGGATGCAAATTACTGGCGGATTAACCAAAAGAGGGTCAATCCCGCCCGACGGCACATCCATTAAATTATCGATCGGAAAATCAATTTTGTTGGGTTGCGCTCCGGTCAGAAGTCGAGACACTGACAGACTTGGTCGCTCCAACCAACCTACAAAAAAATAACAAGCGGCCAGGCGTTCTTGCTTCATGCAACCAACCAAAAATTGAAAGAGAACCGCCCAAATTAGTAGAGCCCAATCAATCCAAAAACAAAAAACTGACCTGGAAATTAACCGGGTCAGCTTCGTTTATCAGAAAATTGGTACAGCCGAGAATGTGCGCTTACTCTTCCAGCGTGGTCTCCTCAAAATAAGCCTGGGGATGCTTGCAAGCCGGGCAGACGCCAGGCGCTTCCGGACCTACGTGGATGTAACCGCAGTTGCGACATTTCCATACTTTGGGTTCATCGCGCTTGAAGTACTCACCCGCGGCTACAAGGGCTTGCAGGTGACGATAGCGGGCTTCATGGTGCTCTTCGACTTCCAGAATTTCCTGGAAGGAAGTGGCCACATCCTCAAAACCTTCCTCACGGGCGATATCCCGAGCCGAGCTGTACAGCATAGTCCATTCTTCGTGTTCGCCCTCAGCAGCAAAGGTCAGGTTTTCTGCAGTGGTGCCAATGGCGAAGGGATAATCGGCGTTGACATGGCCGGTGAAGTTGCCGCCCTTGCGCATCAGATGGTCCCAGAAGACTTTGGCGTGGGAGCGCTCGTTATCGGCGGTCTCCAAGAAAATAGCCTCCACATGCAGCAGGCCTTCCTTTTTTGCTACGCTGGCGTAGAAAGTGTAGCGGTTGCGTGCCTGGGATTCCCCGGCAAAAGAATTTATCAGGTTTTGATATGTGCGTGATTCCTTAAATTCCATTGTATGCCTCCATGGTTTGTATTGATCTCATTTTATCGCATCCTGGAGGTTTAGGTTGTTCAGACGTACGGATAAAACACGATTTGTTGATCTTTAA
>WOZB01000168.1:1181-4773 GCA_011620445.1 Anaerolineaceae bacterium
CTGGAGGTTTAGGTTGTTCAGACGTACGGATAAAACACGATTTGTTGATCTTTAACCAATTATATTTTCGGCGGATTGACCAAAATCAGGTCAATCGCGCCTTACGACCGATCCGTTATTTTACCTACGGCAAGGTAAAATAAAAGCATGACCAGCCGCTTTCAGATTATCCTCAGCCAGCTGACCCCTCCCGCACAACGCACGAACGTGCTGGATCGCGAGCGGGTGACCGGTCTGCTCAAACAGTCTCTCAATTATCCCCTGACGGTTTTGGTAGCAGGCACCGGCTACGGCAAGTCCACCTCTATCCTCTCTTTCATCGAGACCCTGGACATCCCGGTGTTTTGGTACAGCGTCTCAGCCACCGACCGCGACCCGCAAGTATTTTTAGCCAACCTGTTCACCGCGTTCAATCAGCATGGCTCAAAACTCGGCCAGGAAGCTCTGCGCATGCATGAGGGCAGCGAGACTGAACCCCTCGACTCGCTGGTAACGCTCGTCAATACGCTTTCCACCCAACTGACCGGCCCAGCTCTCTTTGTTCTTGACGACTTCCACACGGTCACCCAATCAAGCGAAGTAATGACTCTGATGAATTGGCTCATCGAGCATTTACCTACCCATTTGCATGTATTGATCGCTTCCCGCACTGCTCCCGAATTTGCCTCCATGAACCAGAAGCGCGTAAAGGGGCAGGTACTCGAGCTCGGGCCCGAGCAGCTCACCTTCACACCACCCGAAATCCGCGCGCTCTTCCAGCGCGCCTACCAGGTGGAAGTGGCCGACACAGACGTACAGGTACTTTTTGAACGCACCGAAGGTTGGGCGATTGTGCTGCAAATGATCTGGCAATCGCTGCGCATTAAACCTAGCGTCAACCTGGGTAAGTTGCTTGAGGATGATACTTACTCGAGCACGAATTTATTTGAATATCTAGCTGAAGAAGTGCTAGACCAGCAAAGCCCGGAAGTGCAAAATTTCCTGCTCAGAACCTCCATTCTCTCCATCCTAGAAAGTGACCTATGCGACTTCCTGATGGATTCGCAAAACAGTGTTTATGTACTCGCCGAGCTTTACCGCTCCAGCCTCTTCCTCGAGCAATTACGGCCGGGCTTCTATCGCTATCACCACATTTTCAGGCAATTTTTGCAGAGCCACCTGCTGCAAAACCCTGAACTCGCACGTGAACTTCACCGCAAGGTAGCCAGCTACCTGACCGCGCACGAATATTGGGAACAGGCAATTGCACACCTTTTGAGCGCAGGTGATTACCGTCAGGTGGCCATGCTGCTTAATGACGTGGGGCCGCGCATGGTGCAATCCGGGCGTTACGAATCCCTGGGTTATTGGATTGGCGAGATTCCTGAGGAAGTGCAGTCCCAACATCCCTGGATATACTTTTTGCTTGGTGAAATTGACCGTTACACCAACAAGTTCGACAAAGCCCTTGACCATTATCGGGCCGCCCAACGTGCTTATCAGTCGCGCAATAATAACTGGGGGGTCAGCCAGGCGCTGCGGGGCCAGGCGCAGGTGTATCTGGATACCATCCGGCCGGTGAATGCCAGTACCTTGCTTGAGAAAGCGCTGGAATTGCTTGACCCACAGGAATCGCGCACTGAAATTGCCGAGCTGCTCACGCAATTAGCAGAGAATCAAGTCAACCAGGGTCTGCCGGACCGGGCCGCCGAGTCGCTGCGCCGCTCCCGAGAGTTGGGCGCGGGCAATCGGATTAATCAAGACTTCATTGAAGCTCGGTTGATGCTGCGCACTGGCCGCCTAACAGAAGGGATTGCCCTGCTTTCGGGCCTTGAGAGCAGCAGCGACCCCGCCTCGCGCCCTCAGCGCTTTCACCGCGAGGCTTCAGTTCTGCTCTCGCTTTTCTACTGTTTCAACGGGGAAATTGAAAAGGGTTTGGATTACGCCCGCAAAGGGAATGAAACGGCCAAAGCGCTCAGTTCCACCTTTGTGCATAGCGTTGCCCAAATGCGCCTTGGACATGCCCTGCAGCTAAAAGAAAGCGAACCAAGAAGCCGTGAGTCTTTTGATCACATCCTAGATCTTTACAATGAATCGATAAGAAGTGTCGACATCGTCCGTATTCATGTTGAGCCACTTTGGGGTATGTGCCGCCTACTCGGTTTTGAAGGCCAGACAGATCGTGCCCGCCAAGTGGCCAGAGAAGCCTTATCAATCGCCAGTTCTGCCGGAGACGAATGGATTGGTGTTTTGGTGCGGTTATCTTTGGGGGCAAGCCTGGCCGTCGCCGGGGAGTTTGAAGCGGCCGATCAAGAGCTAAGCCTGGCGGAAACTGGGGCAAAGCGCGTCAAGGACCCACTGGCTCAAGCCGCTTCTCAATTATGGCTGGCCTATACTGCCCGTAAACAGGGTTTTATGAATTCAGCTGCCATATGGCTTGAACAAGCCCTGAAAATCATCACCAGATACGGCTACGATTTCTTGTTCATCAAGCCAACCATGTTGGGCAGCAGCCATCCAATCGATTTTGTTCCCCTGCTGATCCTGGCACAGCGCCTAAACATTGAAACCGCGACGGTCAAACGCCTGCTGGCTGAACTTGGTATTGGCGAAGTTGGCTACCATCCGGGCTATACATTGACAATCAACCTCTTGGGTCCATTTGAAGTGCGTATTGGCCGAAGTTTGTTAAAGGCGGATGCCTGGAAACGTGAAAAGGCACGGCAATTGCTGCAGCATCTCGCGGCTGCAGGCGAGGTTGGCCTTTCACGGGAACGGATTTACGACCTATTGTGGCCAGGTGTGGACCCGGCCATTGCCACAAATAACCTGAAGGTGGTGATAAACGCTCTTAACCAGGCGCTCGAACCAGACCGACCATCTGGTGAACCAGCTTATTTTGTCCTCCGCCATCAGGACCAGTATCTGCTGAACCCCTCTGCTCAGATTATCCTGGATTACCAGCGCTTTGAAAATCTAAGTAAAAGCAGTCAGCCAGAGGATCACAAGGCAGCTCTGGCTTTGTATCGGGGCCGCTTCCTTGAAGCTGAGATGGCGCAGGAATGGTACACCAGCGAAGAGCAATACTTCCATCAGCTCTATCTTGAAACCAGCCGCCGGATAATTGAGCAGTATATAAAGGAAGGCCACCTGGAACGCGCCTTGGACCAGGCTGCTGAAACGCTCAAAACCGATCCGCTTTTCGAAGCTGCGTATATTTATCAGATGAAGATCTATGACCTGCTGGAGAACCCTGCCATGGTTACCCAGGTTTACCGTCAGGCCAGGCAGGTTTTTGAGCGTGCCTATGATGACGAACCACCAGAAGAGTTGGTAAAGCTCTACCAGAGGTTGAGCAAAGGCCAGTAATTCTCGAGTTTCCTCTTCCTCCAGAAATAATTTGACACCTTGATTGGATTTTCTTGCATCAGACAATCCATGAAGAACATGAACAGTTATTGGCGGATTGACCAAGAGAGAAGGTCAATCGCGTCTAAAAACCTGAGACCTTGCGGTCAATTCCGCGCGCACGGTGAGGACACCGGCGCGAACAGAAGGGATGTGTAATTGGGACCTTGGTAAATCATTATCAATTCGTCGGGTTGCGGTCCGT
>WOZB01000059.1 GCA_011620445.1 Anaerolineaceae bacterium
GCAGGTAGACGAAAAAGGCCAAATTTCACGTACGGATGGGGACCAAACCAATCGTTTGGGAGGAGCCGAAGCTCCCTGGATACTGGTGAGGACGAATTCTCACCAGACAGTCTACCTGGTTACGGCTTCGGGCAAGGCAGCGGCCATTCACTCACTTTCCATCCCGGTTCAAAAAAATGGCGAAGACGGTGCTAAAGTGCATAAGATAGCCCCTCTGGCTGAAAATGACGATTTATTGGCAGTTTTTGGGCTGCCGATGAACCGTGCAGAAGAAAACGGGCACTACGTTATCACAGTCACCAGAAACGGCATGATGAAGCGCACGGCCATAAATGAACTTCCGGGAGCCTCCGCAAGCAGCTTTACTCTGGCTAAAACGAACGAGGATGATGAAATTTTTGAAGTCCTTCTCACCAAAGGAAACCAGGACCTGCTGCTCACTACGGCTAATGGAATGTCCATCCGCTTCAACGAGGAAGAAGTGCGGCCTATGGGTCTGGTAGCTGCCGGGGTGAACGCGATCAAGCTCAAAACAGGTGATTATGTTGTGGGGGCCAGCATCATCTCAGAAAAAGACGAAGTCGGGCTGATCTCAACCTCAGGTCTTGCAAAACGCACATCCGCAGATGACTTTCCAGTGCAGGGCAGATATGGGCAGGGGGTGATTTCCTGGAAGCTTCCTGCAAATGACCAGGTAGCAGCCCAAATTGTTGGTAAACTGACGGATAAAGGCATCTGCCATTTCAGCGTCCAAGCCAGTAAGGTTTTCCAGATTACGAACGCGCCTTCACGGAAGAGGGCAGCCAGCGGTCAGTCGATATTCACGCTAAAACCCGGAGACAGTGTGATTGGTTTTACTCCGCTTGAGGACTGCTCGACCTACTGGGGAGATAAGTAAAATCCCTGATCCCCATGATGCCTTTGTGCTTTTAGTTCAGGGAAAAATCGGTTCGGGATCCCCAAGAATCGGTAAAGGTTTTGCTATGCTGACATCCCATACCGCGCTGATTCGGGCAAATACTTCGCGAAAGAGCCAGTATCGGTATCTGGAAGGGATGTATTCCGATTCTTCTATAGGGATTCCGTAAGCCTCCAAACCTAGAGCTCGGCATAGGAAGACCGCCCGCCAAAGGTGATAGGTTTGTGTGAAGATTGCCACGCGATCCAGACCAAAGATATGCTTGGCGCGATAACAGGTGTCGTATGTGCGTTGACCGGCAAAATCGCGTACCACATCCGATTTCTCGGCACCTTTATCGACAAGATAATTGCGCATAGCTGTAGGCTCGTCGTAATAAACGTAACGATTATCTCCACTGACCAGAATCTTGTTGATCTTTTGTTCTTCGTAGAATTTAAGTGCTCCATCCAATCGGTCCCGAAGCGCGAGACTGGGGGTCTGATCCCGATTTAACCCTGCCCCCGGAACTATGCCAACGGGAAAGACGCTTTCTACGTTGGACATTAAAATAAATGGTGCGCTTTGCTGATACACATACAAATTCAAAGCAGCGATAGTAAATACAAAAATTCCAATAATGAGAAAAAACTTTTTCAGCATATTTACGGAAGTTCAAGCAGATCCGAAAGCCGAATTTCCTGAACACTCAAGAGATTGCGTAGAGGATCATAGAAGGAATCCGGAACGGCAGAAAGCCCATTAATTTCGTAGTCCAAAGACTTGCTTAATAAATCCCGACCTTCAACTGTATTGGAGAACTGGATAAGAAATTCTGAGATCTTAATCTGCAATGGTAATTCCAAACCGCTAGCATAGAAAATGGCGCGATTTGGAATCACCGGCGGAGAAGCCCAAATAATCGGCACCTTATCCATAATATCGGGCAGGTCATTGATGACGATGGATGCGGTGCGCGGATCACTGATTGAAGAATAAGTGCTGGCAAATTGGCAGATGCCCTGGATGTAGAGAGATCGTAAGCTGGCTGCGCTGGATTGGGTGAAGACTGGGGCTTGGATTGTGACATTGGCGCTTTTAAGGTAACCCATCGGTACCCAATAACCGGATAAGCTGTCCTCACTGATAAAGCAGCCTTTAGTGCCGTTGAATTGCCGAAGGGCAGCCCCTGGATTTGCATTTGAAGCGTTTGTTGTGGGGTCAAAAAAGGGCTGGAATTTTGACTCCTTATGGGCAAAGAATTGCGTCCCGTAGGACTTTACACCTGCGTGTGTGCTGATTAACCCACCATTGAAAAGGTTTTTTTGATTGCCAATAATGTATTCGATGGGGCCCAGAAAGGTAAGCTCCACTTTTCCATCTTGAATTGCTTGTTCCAGTTCAAAGTACCCGGCGTAATACTCGTAGGCAAATTGAAGATTCAACTCCTGCTGCAGCTTCATCACCATTTGGTCTAATGCAAGCTTCTGTTCCTGGTTGTTCCATGAAGCAATCAAGCCCAGAGTAATAGGGTTTTCTAAGCTGCCTACAGCCGCTGGGGTTGGTGTATAAGTGGGCAAGGGAGTTGGACTGGAGGCATTTGAAAACAAGGCCTTATTCACCTCTGCCTGAGGACGGGCGGCTGAGCCAGAGCTGCAGGCCTGTAGGAAGGCAAAGGCCAGAATTATGCCGAAACTCAATAGTCTTGCCCATCTCCTGGTCATGTCAAGATTTTACCCTAAGCGGGCTTCATGCTAAAATCTTTTTGGAGGCTCAAAATGAATACACTGAATATTAGCGTCAAAAATCCTGAGGAACTTAACTTCATTTTTGGACAATCCCATTTCATCAAAACTGTTGAGGATTTGTATGAAGTCTGCGTAGCTGCTGTGCCTGGCATAAAGTTCGGTCTAGCTTTTTGTGAAGCCTCGACAGACCGGTTGATTCGAACCGCTGGGACTGATGACGGCCTTATCCAGCTTGCTGCTGAGAATGCTAAGTCTGTAGGAGCCGGGCACACATTCTTCCTCTTTCTAGGGCAAGGCTTCTACCCTATAAACATCTTGAATGCGGTTAAAAACGTTTCAGAGGTATGCAATATTTTCTGCGCCACGGCAAACGCGGTCGAAGTTATTCTTGCCGAATCCGCACTTGGCAGAGGTGTTCTGGGGGTGATTGATGGTCAGTCTCCGCTGGGAGTAGAAACAGTAGAAGATGTCAGCAAAAGGCAAGGATTATTGCGTCATTTTGGGTACAAACTGGGTTAAATATTGAAGTAGTTTTTCAGAAATGGAATTAGCTTCTTGAGTGCGTCCGCCCGGTGGCTGATGCTATTTTTTAAATCTTCCCCCGCTTCGGCCATGGTCAGTGGGTAAGTCTCTAGCTTGAAGATGGGGTCGTATCCAAAGCCCTGGTCTCCTTTTGGCACATCCGAAATTTCACCTTTGCAGATACCATGACTTGATTCCAAAACTGCGCCATCATAAAAGACTGCAAAACAGTGAAAAGCAGCCTTCCAGGGTTTGGGGTAAGGCTGCAATTTTTCAAGTAGAAATCTGCAACGCTCAGCATCGGTATTGTTTTGTAATCCGGCAAAGCGATGCGAGAAAATACCTGGGGCACCACCGAGAGCATCGACTTCAAGACCACTGTCATCAGCCAGGCAAGGCATGTGCGTAGCTTCATAAAAGGCCTTGGCTTTCAAAGTCGCATTTTCAAGGTAAGTCTGGCCTGTTTCTGGTACATCCATGTCTATGCCCAGGCTGTCTGGTGAAACAACCTCTAAGCCTGAAACCGCTAATATGGCTCTGGCTTCGCGTAGTTTTCCTAAGTTATTGCTTGCTAATAGAATTTTTGGCATTCTGCCTCTCATGCTATAATCTGCGCAGGTAATTGTACATGAACATAGAAAAGAAACGCATTCCCCTTAAAACTAATATTGGATACCTGCTCAACAAGCCCTCGGGATACTCAAGGGACGCTGAATTACAGCTTGAAGAGGTTTTCATTGAACCGGACCTAAATGTTTGGGACCTGGATGTCAAGTATCGCTTCTCGCGCGTTCAGGAAGGAATTCTCTTACAAGCCCAATTGAGCGGGCGCATACCAGCCCAGTGTGTACGCTGTCTTTGTGATAGCACAGTCATGGTAACGACACCAATCGAAGAAATTTACTTTTTCCCTGAAAAAGTGCTTGAGGCAACTGATTTGGCGATCCCGGATGACGGCTATATTGACCTGGGTGAGCTCTTTAGGGATTATTTGCTTCTTGGTATGCCCATTAATTTTGTTTGTAAACCAGATTGTAAAGGCATCTGTACTGTTTGCGGACAGGATTTGAACCTGAAAGATTGCGGCCACACTGACAACAGAATCATCCTTGAAGAGTAAAATTCACTAATTCTTGGTAAATCAATCGACGGAGACCCTCATGACTGAACCTATTCTGATTGCAATCGCCTGGCCTTATGCCAATTCGGATATCCATGCCGGAAATATTACCGGCTCGCATCTCCCCGGCGATATTTGCGCCAGGTATCATCGCTTAAGGGGTCGTAAAGTGGTGGTCGTCTCCGGATCGGATAGCCATGGTACTGCCATTACTGTCAAGGCTGATGCACAGAATAAAACCCCGCTCGAGGTTTACCAATATTACCATCCAAGGTTCATCGAGCTTTTCGAGCGTTTGGGTATCAGTTACGATCTATTTACCAGTACCCACACCGCCAACCATTTTGATGTTGCTCAGAAAGTATTCCTGGCATTGCACGAAAACGGGTACCTCTACAAAGACAGCTCCAAACAATGGTACAGCACGACACAAAACCGCTTTTTGCCAGACCGCTACGTAGAAGGTACCTGTTATATCTGTG
>WOZB01000187.1 GCA_011620445.1 Anaerolineaceae bacterium
CTTTTCCGCTATACAACGGAATACTACTACGATGTCAATCTGCGGGATGGCCCTGAAAGCACGACCATCCATCTCGAGCGCAAAGCTTTTGACGCCCCCGTTGAAAAGAGTTTTGATGGCCACTTATTCTCTGATTATTCCCCCAATTGCCGGGTTTTTGGTGTGCAGATGGATGGCCGTTATGTAGCATTTTTAGAGATCAGCCAGGAGGATTGGTGCAATCGGCTGCGCGTTTATGAACTGCTGGTCGAAGAAGGCTTTCGAGGTCGTGGTATTGGCCACCTTCTGATGGAAAAGGCCAAGGAAATCGCCAGGAAAAATGGTAACCGCGCTTTGGTGCTTGAAACTCAAACCTGCAACGACCCCGCTATCCGTTTCTATCGTTCCTGCGGCCTCAAAGTGATAGGCCTGGACACCTTCCACTACTCCAACGAGGATATTGAGAAAAAAGAAGTGCGCCTGGAGATGGGCTGCCTGATTTAATTGTTGAAGAGAGATTGTTCTTGAAACAATTGTTCTATATCTATATATAGGGGTAATAATTTCTATTTTGTTCATTAATTCCATAGTGTTTATTGTGGTAGCTGTAAGATAGCTGTAAATTAGTATATATCCAGAATTATTTTTGGGTCTTCTCATTAATAATGAATAATGTTTCTCCGCCGGTGGAGAAATATTATTTGATTAATTATCTTCATCCTATACATCTACACCTCTACAGTCCTACACCATATATATTATATTTTTCCTTAGGTGTGATTCACAGACTCTTCTGTTACATATCGATGGCAGGTCGCGCTGGCGGGAACAGACGCAATTAGCCTCGTACTTAAAATCAAAACCCCATCACGAAAGCTCGTGATGGGGTTCTTTTTTATTTGATATTCGATTAGATTATCCGCCGAACATGGCAATGAAAGCCAGCAAGGTCGCCATAATGCCTTCCCCACCAAGCATGCCCGCCGAAATCACATTGGCGATGTTGCTTGATTGCTCTTTCTTGACCCATTTGGTGATCACCAGGCTGACCACACCACCCAGCAAGATCGCCATGGCCATGCCGAGTGAGAGTAACATTCCGATGCCGATGATCATGGCAGGCACGTTGTTGATGTAAAGCAGGCATCCCAAGACCAGGGCAATAAAGAACACTACCGGGTCGCCAATGCCCTTTACCAGAGCAGTCACGCTGTGCGCTTGGGCAGCCGTCAAGCCAGTCTCTACGCCAACCCCGCCAAAGCTCCAGATGATCGCGAATAGCGCGAACACAGCCGCCGCGACACCTGCCAGGCCTCCGATCATTTGGGTCACAAATTGCGCGCGCGGATCAGTGCCCAGAATCGCGCCGGTTTTGTAATCGTTCATCGCATCGCCAGCATATCCGCAGGCCACGGCGACTACCGCGGCGATCATGAATGCCAGCGTATCATCCACCCGCACAAGCAAACGTATAGCAAGCAACACGATGATGCCAAACACTTCCATGGGGTTGATGCCTGTCTGACCAGTGATTACTGAAGACATCATTGTCGTAAAAACTACTCCCAGGATCAGAAGCACCGAAACCAACGGGTTGAACCCCACTAAAATACTGAATACGAAGCTCAGAGCCGCGGCGATCAGCACATACAACCCGTTTCGCCTGGAAATGCTTTGCTTCAGATCGCTGTTAGTAGTCAACGTTTTTGCTTTACTATCCATCTGTGACTTGATAAACTGGATAAGAATCCCAATCCCCGAGCCTACCATCAGACCCACTGCTGCGGTGAGGATGAAAGAACCCGCCTGCGCTTCGTCGCTGAACGTGCCCAAAAGCACACCAAAATACCTTAAACCCCAATGTGACAGCAAAGCGCCCAGCGTCCAATAAGCCGCGCCGGGGAAACCGATAATATAGCCGATGGCCACTGCCATCGGGGATGCGTAGAACTGCATGGGCAGGTTGGCAATTTTTCCATCAACAACTTGAGGAATGAACGCCAGTTTGTCTCGTAAGAAGGTGAAAATCGCCGATACGCTCAGCGCCCCGAACAGCACCGCTGCCTTCGTGCCGCCTTCATCTCCCGCTTCAAGCGTCTCGGCCGCAGCCGCACCAATGGGGTAAGCCAACCCCTGTTCTTCAATATTGCGCTTGCGGTAGTACCAACACAGCACCGTGCCGAGTACAACCCCGATCAGCGAAACCAACAATACCGGCCACAGTTTTGGCATCAACCATTCGTTGAGCGTGCCAAGGGCGGGGTCATAGGCTTTGTAGATGCCGGCAATCCACAAGCCTGGAATGGTGAATGCCAGGCCGCCTGCCACCATCGCCCCCGAGGACATACCTGTCTGGGTGACGTTGATCTCATTCAGCGTGGTATTGCCAAACAATTTCAGTACCGCCATTGAAAGCACAGCCACAAAAATGGTCGGCCAGGGCAGCGCGCTCATGCGCAGGGCAATATACATTGAACTGAGGCCAACCAGGATCGCCCCGACTACAGTCAGCAAGATCGATCGTACGCTTAGCTGGGGTATGCCCCAAAGTGATTTTTCAGCTTTTATTGACACCTCTTTGATAAAACTATTTTCCAAAAATATAACACGTTTCCAAAATCGATTACTCCAGGTTTACATATCCCCTTATTACAAAATGTAATAAAAAGGGTGACTCCACTGGTGGGGTCCCGATAAGACTTTCACTATAAGTAATGCCTGCATGAGTTGAAACCAGTTATATGTAGAGGGGCTATTGGCCAATAGTGAACTCGGGGGGTATTAATTACATCTGAATTAGTATTTTGAACTCCTGCGACCCAGCTGGCGCAGGCTACCCACCCGTCCAAACAGCGGGATTTTTGTTTTAAGAAAGGAGGTTCTATGGTTGTAAAGATACACCTCCCATTGAAGTGCGAGCATTGCCAGGGTAAGGCTTACCTCCCCGAAGGAGAAGCCGAAGATTATCTCGGACGAAAGTATGTCCGGTAAAAGCCTTGTGCATAATGTCAGGATTCTGGTCTGGCCGCCAAATTGGTTGCCCTTGCTGAGGTCCGTCAGTTATTGGAACAAAGCGAGAACCCGCAAGAATATGCTTCCAGGTAAGTTGGGTAATACGACTTGCCAGATAGAGTTTGGGATAATGTCCAGATGTTTGCTAGGATTATTTCAAAGCTTATGGCAATCCGGTCAAGGGCAAGGTCTCCTTGCTGACTGGCATATTCTCTCGGATTCGGGCCTGGCCAATCAGGTCAGCCATTTGTGGATAAGCTACTACCCAACGCCAATGCATGGATTGCCAGGGTTCGGGTGCATACTTAATTCCAATCCTGGGAGTAATTTGAATTATCTCACTCGGTACGTAGATGCCGGTTTCAACCCTCAATCCAGACTCAGGGTCACAAAGGTCGGCCCCGTTCATTGATCGGTCCAAACCTAGTGCTTCGGTCAACTTAGCCGGCCCGCCCAACCAGCTTTCCGTTCCCGCCAACCTTGGCCGCAATTCCTGCATTTTCTCCAGCCCATCAAGGGGATAAATTGCCCGGATAAGTACTGCTGCGGGGGTGCCTTTCTCTTCACAAACAACGTTCAACATCCAATGCATGCCATAGGTAAAGTAGATATAGGCGTGCCCGGCTTCCTCAAACATCACCTGGCAGCGTGGGGTCGGCCCCCCTCTGGCATGGCAGGCCTGGTCATCCTGCCCCTGGTAGGCCTCGGTCTCGCAAATGATGGCTCTCAAAACCTGCCCGCCAATTTCCCGCCTCAATACGCAACCGATCAATTCCGGGGCAACCTCGTAGGCAGGGCGCTCGTAGAATTCTCTTGGCAACAATTTAGCCCACTTGTTGGGCGGCAGAAAGGATGGGGTCGCGTTCAATGGTCAGCCTTAAGCCAAGTTCCAAATTGGTCATCGGCAGATAATTCAACATTTCGTAGGCTTTGCTGATATCCGCGCACATGCGGTCGATACCCCCGCTTTTGAGTTGATTGAAAATCTCTTCGGGCTTGCGTTGGGTTACGTCCCGCACCAGGCGTACCAAATCCAGCACACTGGTCTCCACACCGCTGCCAATATTGATAATCTGCTGGTCAACTTTTTGAGCGGAAGCCGCCGCGGTGAGGGCGTTGATCACATCATCTACGTACACATAATCACGGGTTTGTGTGCCATCCCCATGGATGACGATCGAACCGTTGGTGATGGCGTGGTACAGGTAGTTGGCAATTATGGGAGGGTGCGATACGGGCACGCGCTGCCCGGGTCCGTAAGCGTTGAAAATCCGCAGGATAACCGCTTCCGACCCTACCGTCTGGCTGATTTGCCGCACATAATATTCCGCGCTCAGTTTGGAGACTGCGTAGGGTGATTGTGGATGTACTTCAAGATCTTCCCGGTAGGGGATCTTTTCTTGATGCCCGTATACTGCCCCTGATGACGCCATGACGATGCGCTTGACCCCCGTATCGCGGATGGCTTCCATTAGGGTCACCGTTCCGCTGACGTTCACGCGGTTGTATTCTGAAGGGAAAAGTTGGGATTCTGGTACGGAGACCTTGGCAGCCAGATGAAAGACGCAATCAACGTCCTGAAGAAGCGTCCAAAGCAGGGGTTTTTCGTTGATATCGCCCTTGGTAAACTCTACTTCGGCACTTAATCGCGAAGGGTCACCGGCGCTGCAATCATCCAGCACCCGCACCCTGTGGCCTTGCCTGACAAGGCGGTTCGCAAGCCCCGTCCCCAAGAAACCTGCACCGCCAGTAATCAAAAAATTCATT
>WOZB01000158.1 GCA_011620445.1 Anaerolineaceae bacterium
TATCCATGGGATCTCCTTTGCATTTCATGCTGCTTAATTGTACGCTGAATAAGGATGGAACGGTTTTTTGTTCAGGCTTTACTTTTCTGTCTGTCGCCGCGAGCGAACTCGCGGCAATTTGTCTTAAACCTTCCCCTGAGGGGCAAGGTCCGCAAAGCGGGGGGGTTCTTGCTCTTCTGGAGGCAACGCTGAAAATCGCTCCGGATTTTTTACAATAGGCACAGTGGCCGGCGCGGCGCCTCGCCCTTTTTTGTCATCGCGACTGCCTGGCATACTCGCGGCAATCTGTCATTTGCATTTGGTAGGGGAGGCCTGAACTGGTTTGTGAAGCCCTCCCGCTTTTTTCCGTACGGCCAGGATAAGCGCAGTGCATCCTGACCGATTTTTGCCTGTCCAGATACCCGGCGAGGACGTGAACCCCCTCTTATCCTCGCCCTCCAAAACCTTTGCCCTTGCATTCCCCGCCCATCTAATATAGAATATATGTGCTAATTACCGCACCTTAACAATCGAATCGCACACAAAAATTTGTGAAACTGCTGCAAATTTGCAAATCTGCAAATGTTAAATACCCCAGTGTGCAGAGGGTCCATCGCTTCAGCCCTGCGAAAAACAAACAATAAGGGGCAAAAAGGAAGGCGTTTGGGATTATGAGAAAAATTCAAATAACTTTGGGCGTAGGGCGATGATTGACCTTTTTGGTCAATCCGCCGAAAAGGTTCATAACTGGGGCTATCAGAATTTTGGCAGATTGGTGAAAAACTCACCAATCTTGGCCTACGAGGGGCGGCTTTGGGCTCACAAGGAACCTGAATCAATCCACAAAACAATTGAGGTCAAAAATCAGGATAATGGCTCGTAAGTGGGTAAAATTGAGAGGCACATACACCAATCGCCAAACAGCCATTGACCTTTCATCAGGCAGATTGACTAAATCAGGTCTTCGCTGAAAAAACTGAACAAAACGTGAAAGAAGCTTACACCGCTTGAAACGTATTCTAAAAGCCCTCTGGGAAACCATCCAGCCCTATAAAAAGCTTACCATCCTCACCCTTGTGCTCATTGTGGCCCAGATTGGGGCAGATCTGGCCATCCCACGCCTCATCCAACAAATCATCGACCAGGGCGTGCGCCAACGCAACCTCAACGTCGTCCTGCAAACCTCCGGGCTGATGCTGGGGCTTTCGGTCATCTCCGCCGCGCTGGCAATTGCCAGCAGCCTCACCTCCATCCGCGTGAGCGAAGGTGTGGGGCGCGACCTGCGCAAGCAGTTCTTTATGAAAATCCAAAGTTTCTCCCACGGCAACCTGGATAACTACGCCACCGGGCAATTGATGGTGCGCATCAGCAGCGACGTTTCGGCTATGCAGCGTTTGGTGCATATGTCCGTGCGCATGGGGGCCAAGGGACCGCTGATGATGGCGGGCAGCGTGGTGATGATGTTTATTACCGCCCCGCAGCTGGCCATTTGGGTGGTGCCGGTCATGTTAGCGGCGATGGCAGTGGTTGTTTACTTCAGCCTGCACATGGAGCCGGCTTTCAGGGCGGTGCAGGAAAAACTCGACCGTATGAATACCGTTCTGCAGGAAAATATTGCCGGCGCGGAACTAATTAAGAGTTTTGACAGGGCTGCATTCCAGGAGGAGCGCTTTGGCAAGAGCAACCAGGAATTTACCAATTCCTCCATCCGGGTGGTGCAGTTCATGGCGGCGATGGATCCCTTTTTGACTTTTGCGGTGAACCTGGCGATAGTGCTGATCATCTGGGTGGGAGGCCTGCAGTCCATTGACGGCTCTTTGAGCACCGGCGAGCTGGTGGCCTTCATTAATTACATGTTGGCAACCCAGGTGCCGCTGATTTTTATGATCAACCTTTCGAACAACTGGGCTAACGGCATGGCCTCCGGCAAACGGGTCTGTGACTTGCTGGATGAACAGCCGAAAATCGTTCCAGCGCAATCCGCGCTCAGCTTTGCCGGCAACAATTTAGGGGTCTGCGAGATGGAGAATGTTAGCTTTGCCTACGAAGGCGACCAGGCAACCAATGTGCTGGAAGATGTCAACCTCCAGACAACCCCAGGGCAGATCGTGGCTATTTTAGGGGCTACCGGGTCGGGCAAGAGCACGCTCGTCAACCTCATTCCACGTTTTTACGACCCAAGCAGCGGCAAGGTGGCCGTGAACGGCATCGACCTGCGCCAGGCTGACCTGGCATCGCTGCAATCGCGCATCGGTGTGGTACCGCAGGAAAGCATCCTGTTCAGTGGCAGCATCCGGGATAATCTGCGCTACGGCCGCCCGAGCGCCAGCGATGCTGAAGTTGAGCAAGCCGCTAAGGCCGCCCAAATCCACGATTTTATCCAGAGCCTGCCGCAGGGTTATGAGACGCACATCGAGCAGCGGGGAGCCAACCTTTCAGGCGGGCAAAAACAGCGTATGGCCATCGCCAGGGCGCTGGTGGTGAGGCCGGATTACCTGATCCTCGACGACAGCACCAGCGCGGTGGATGTTGAAACAGAGGCCAGCATCCAGGAAGCCATCCGTCAGATGATGCGTGGAAAGACTATTTTTATGGTGGCGCAGCGCATCAGTACGGTGTTGAACGCCGATAAGATTTTAGTGCTCGAGCAGGGGCGCATCGTAGCAGAGGGCGACCATAAAACTTTGATGGCCACCAGCCGCATCTACCGCGAGATTTTTGAGTCCCAACTGGGGAACGGGGTGGAACTGTGAGCTTCACCCAACGGAATGTGGACGCGCGCAGCGTGGTGGGGCGCGGCGGTGGCTCCCGCAACCGCCGCATTGAGAAGGCGCGGGATCCCCGCAAAGCCCTCACCCGCCTGTACGCCTACCTGAGGCCCTATCGCGCGAAGTTGCTTTTGGTGGTCTTTTTGGTAGTGGCTTATACCTTGCTTAGCCTGGCTGGACCTTATCTGATGGGGCAAGCGATTGACCGCTTCATTGGGGGAGCAGATAAGACTGGCCTGGTGAGGACGGCGATTTTAATGCTGGCTTCTTACCTGGGCTACCTTTTATTCCAGGTTTTGGCTAACCGCCTGATGGCCTGGATTGCGCAATATGCCCTTAAAGACCTGCGGCAGGCGCTCTTCAAACATCTGCAGACGCTCTCGATGGAATTCTTTGACAAACATTCAGCTGGCGGCCTGATGAGCCGGCTGACGAGTGATATCGATGCCATTAATCAGGCCATCTCGCAGAACGCGGTGGCTATGGTGGCTTCCTTGCTGCAGATGGTAGGCATCCTCATCATGATGGTGGTGCTCAATCCTTCTTTGGCGCTGTTCACATTGCTGGTAGTGCCCTTGATGTTTGCTTTCACGCGCTTTATCGCTTCTTACACGGCCAAAGGCTACCGGGACCTGCAGACAAATCTGGGCGCCCTGAACGCGGTGACAGAAGAGACCTTCAGCGGGCAAAAAGTGGTCAAGGCCTTCCAGCGCAACGAGAGCGTGATTGAGCAATTCAACGAGAAGAATGAGGCCGTTTATAAAGCCGGGGTGTATGCCAACTCTTACGCGCTGCTGCTGCTGCCGGTGACCATGGTGCTGGGCAACTTTTTTGTGGCAGTTTTGGCCGGGGGCGGAGCCTGGCTGGCACTGCGGGGCTTGGTGAGCATCGGTGAAATTGCCACCTTCATCAACTACGGTCAAAACTTTGTTTCACCGCTGCGTAAGATCGCCAACCTTTACAACAGCGTCCAGGCTGCTTTGGCCGGGGCAGAGCGCGTGTTTGAGATCATCGATACCGCCCCGGAGCCCGAAGATGTGGCCGAACCGCTGCCATTTGAAGATGTGAAGGGGGATGTCAGCTTCTCCCATGTGACTTTTGGCTACGACCCCAAGCATCCAGTCATCAAAGATTTCAATCTGGATGTGAAGGCCGGGCAAACCATCGCCTTGGTCGGCCCGACGGGTGCCGGCAAGACTACCATTACCAACCTGCTGACGCGCTTTTATGAGATCCAGCAAGGGGAAATCACTATCGATGGCAAGGATATCTACAAGCTGCGCAAGTCTGACCTGCGCAGGCAGTTAGGTTTGGTGCTGCAGGATACCTTTATGTTCGCTGAGAGCGTGCTTGAAAATATCCGTTTTGGCCGCCTGGAAGCCAGCGATGCCGAATGTGAAGCAGCGGCCTTGCAGACCGAAGCGGACCCTTTCATCCGGCGCTTCCCTGCAGGCTATCAAACGCAGCTCATGGAAAGGGCCAGCAATATTTCGCTGGGTCAACGTCAGCTGCTTTCTATCACCCGGGCGATTTTGGCGGACCCTAAGATTCTGATTTTAGATGAGGCTACTTCTTCAGTGGATACCCGCACGGAAGCGCGCATCCAGGCAGCTCTTTTAAAGCTGATGAAAGGCCGCACCAGTTTTGTGATTGCCCATCGGCTTTCAACCATTCGGGATGCTGACCTGGTAGTGGTGATCAACCGCGGGGAGATTGTAGAGACCGGCACGCACGATGAACTTCTGGCGAGCAAGGGTTTTTACCATCACTTATACGTCAGCCAGTTCAAGGGGCAGGAGATCTAAGAAACGTTTGACTGGTTGACGCTTTGTTTTTGTTTGTCATCGCGATACAGGTCTAGTTGTAGTTGTTGGGTGGAGCGACACACGAAGATGATTGGCCAGGACCTTTCGGAGCGTAACCCAACACAATAATGTCGTCGGGTTGCAGTCCGTGAGTGAGTTCAGATACCAACTATCCTTGTCCCTCCACCACGACCTACGAAACAAC
>WOZB01000056.1 GCA_011620445.1 Anaerolineaceae bacterium
AGCGCGAAAAAGTAGAACTACCTGAAACCCAAGAGCTTCTTACGAAATAAAAAAAGCAATTAGCGGGCATGAATGTACTGCCCGCTTTTTTTTAATTAATTCCAGGAGACTGCCTCAAAACCTGGCACTGCTTTCATTGGAACCTTAGATAATCTTAGTCGCGATCAACCTTCAACCTTTAGAATTCAAGGCGTAATAACAAACAACCAATCATCGGAGGAAGAATGATTATCACGAATACGAATAATATCGATAATGCAGTGGTTAGTGAATATATTGGGCCAGTCTTTGGCGAAGTGATTGAAGGCGTCAATTTCCTCAAAGACTTTGCTGCTGGCTTGCGCAACTTTGTGGGCGGCCGTTCTGGTATGTACGAAAATTCGGTCATCCAGGCGCGCACCGAAGCCATCAACGAAATGGCCATGCGGGCTCAACAATTGGGGGCTGATGCCATCCTGGGGCTCAAGGTGGACTACGAAACCCTGGGTGAAGGCGGCAACATGCTCATGGTCACCGCTTCCGGTACTGCCGTCAAGCTGCAACGCAAGCAGTAAGCACCGGGCAGGGGTCCTTTTGTTCTTACTTGACCCAGGCTATAAGCAGGAATCCTACCCAGGATTCCTGCTTGATTTAACGATTTTCTGAACTTGGTACAACTCTTGAAACCAATACCAGATATGACTGCTGAAAGCTTGCCAGAAATTGCACTTTCACCCGTTGGGCAGCTGCTCAAGGGCGTACCTCTCTTCAGCGCGTTAGGTGATGAAGATCTCTCAGAATTGGAAAGCAATCTGAAGCCGGTTAATATCGCTTCCGGTAATCCGATTTTTGAGCCTGGCCAGCCCATCCAGGGTCTGCTCATCCTCAAAGCCGGCGTTGCAGACCTCGCATCACCCGCTGGTGAACTCATAAAGCAGCTGCGCCGCGGTGACTTGCTTGGTGAAGAGATGCTGTCGGGTGCTCAGGTTTACCAGACCTCCGCGTTCGCCCAGACCAGCTGTGAATTGCTTTTTTATCCTCTCAGCCTTTTCCGTGCTGCTCAAAAACGCCTTCCGGGGCTGGCTGAAACCAGTTTGGTCATGCGCGAGTCACAGGCCTTATCATCGCGCACGCCCCTGGCTTGGCTGCAAAAAGGTGAGACGGTACAGTTGATGACCCGGAAACACCCCCTCTTCCTGGCTTTGGGAGGACTATATCCCATCGCAGCTTTCATACTGGTTTTGTTATTAACCCAATATCTGCCCATGATTAGTGCAAATACCCAGCTCATCCTACTTCTGACCTCTTTTGTCTTCTCAGCAATCTGGCTGCTTTGGAACTTGCATAATTGGGCGAACGATTATTACCTGATCACCAGCAAGCGCATCATCTGGATGGAACACCTTTCCGGCTTGTATGACAGTCGGCAGGAAGCACCTCTGAGTACTTTAATCTCCACAGGCATAGAAACCAGCCGTTACGGTGCGGTGTTGGGCTACTCAGATGTATTGGTACGCACTTATGTGGGCGATATCCGCTTTAAACGGGTCGCGCATGGAGAAACCATCGCTAAAATGGTGGAGGCCTATTGGTACGGCCGGAAACAAAAAGCGCATGACCTCGATGAAGCTGCCATCCGCTCTGCCTTGCGCAAGAAATTTGGCAAAGCTATCCAGGAAGTCACTTCCGCAGAGTTGGAAAAGGAAGTGCAGGCTACACTTCTCGCGCGGCCGGAACGTGAAACTGAGTTCAACGATTGGTTATTCCAGGATTTTCTGAAGGTGCGTTTTGAATTGGGCGATACCATTACTTACCGCAAACACTGGTGGGTGATGCTTCGCAGCACCTTTCTGCCATTTATTGGCATCCTGACCGCCTTTGGCATCCTGGCGGCCGCCTCTTCTTACCGCATCAATTTCCTGAATCACCAAATGCTGATGATCATCGCAGTTTTTCTGCTGCTTTCCATGCTTTTCTGGTGGTTTTATGCCTATACAGATTGGAAAAACGATGTCTTTGAGATCAACCCATCCCAAATTATTGATATTGACCGCAAGCCTTTTGGCAAAGAATCGCGCAGAGTGGCTCCGCTGGATTCAATTTTGAGCATCCACTACGAAAAACGCGGTTTATTACAGGTGTTGCTTAATTACGGCACAGTCTTTATCAGTGTTGGCAACCAACAGCTAACTTTTGATGCAGTGGCGGATCCCTCCACTGTACAGCAGGAAATCTTTGACCGTATGGGCGACCGCCAGGAAGAAATCAGCCGCTCTGAGGCTGATGCTGAGAAAGACCGCCTGGCCCAGTGGTTCAGACTCTACCACGAAGAAATTACGGCCTCTTCACCGGATGGCGCTATTAACGCTCCATTAGAAAGCCAGGACAAAGTTCCGACGAGGCAAAATCCACCCTTCGGATGATGTAAAATAGGGGCACGAAGGAATTGAAATGGCGATCTTAGATATCTTGACCTACCCAGACCCACGTCTGAGAATTAAATCAAAACCTGTGTCCAAATTCGATGCTGAATTCCAAAAACTTGTGGACGATATGCTCGAGACCATGCGGGATGCCCCCGGTGTCGGATTGGCTGCGCCGCAAATTGGCGAGCCCCTGCAGCTGGTAGTTATCGAGTACAACGAGGATGAGGAAGATGAAGATGCCAGGCCAAAACGCTATGTAATTGCAAACCCCCAATTCACCTGGTTTTCAGAAGAAAAAGTGACTGATCTTGAAGGCTGCCTCTCAGTGCCGGGCTTCACGGGTACTGTGGAACGCAGCGAGGCCGTCCGTTTGAAGGCTCAAAATCGTTTTGGCAAGCCCATTAAGTTGAGCGTGGATGGCTGGTTGGCACGTATTTTCCAGCATGAAATTGACCATTTGAATGGTGTGCTCTACATTGATAAAGCACTGGAAGTGCACCGACCTTCCGCAGAAGAAGCTGAACAGGTACAGGAATAATGCAGTTAACCAGGCTATCGCTCACCAATTTCCGTGTGTTCAATCGCCTGGATCTGGAGCTGCCACCCAAGTTAATTCTAATCAGCGGCGCGAACGCCCAGGGTAAAACCAGCATTCTGGAAGCAGTGGCTTATTTGGCCACTTTTTCTTCGTTTCACACCCCCCTCGACAGGCAGCTTGTCAACTTCAACTTGCAGCCGGAACCACTGCAGGTCGGCAGAATCCTCGGCGAGTATGAACGTGCCGGGCGTAAACACAGTCTTGAAGTGCGCCTGATCCTGGAATTTAATGGCAGCTCAGTACCGCGTTATCGGCGCGAGATGCTCCTGGATGGGGTAAAGAAATCAGTCAATGAACTCTTTGGCCAGTTCAATACGGTTTCTTTTCTCCCTCAAATGGCGAAAATCATTGAAGATGCCCCTTTCAACCGCCGCCAATATCTGGATGAACTGCTTTCGCAAATCCAGCCGGGTTACGCCCGCCACTTGAATGATTATCAAAAAGCTCTTGGACAGCGCAATGCCCTGCTGAAAATTCTGCAGGAATCGGGTGGCGAAGCCCGCCAGCTTGAAATATGGGATGAAATTATTGCCCTTCATGGCGCCGAACTGATGGCGGCGCGCATTAAGGCTCTCAGGGAGCTTGAAGAATTGGCAACCCCTATCCACACGGACCTTTCGCGTGGGATGGAACTCATGCGCTTTGACTACCGCCCGGCCTACGAACCTCTGCCTGATCCTAAGCACCAAACCGTACTCCTGCAGACTCAACCAGATCGCACCCAGATCCCGCTGGACGTGCTCGAAACTGGATTTAAGACAGCCTTGCGCGGCGCGCACCGTGAAGATATTGCCCGGGGAATGACGACACTCGGACCGCATCGCGATGAACTGCGCTTCATTGCTAATGGCATCGATCTGGGTGATTTTGGCTCGCGCGGCCAAATTCGTACGGCACTGCTTTCGCTGAAACTGGCAGAACTGAACTGGATGAAGCAGCGCACTGGCGAATGGCCTGTTTTGCTGCTCGATGAAATCACTGCCGAACTCGACCTGCAGCGCCGGGCAGACCTTATGGCCGCCCTCGGGAATGTGGAACAGGCTCTGCTCACCTGCACCGACCCGCATGTCTTCGGGGAGGACCTGCGCCAAAACGCCTGCAAGTGGTCGGTGGCTGGCGGCATGGTCAACAAGGCGGCGGCGTGAAATCCACCCGGCAATCGCAGGCATGGTATAGGTCAATCAACCTTGCCAGGCTGCTGCTTGCCCTGGTTTTAGTTTCCAATTTATATGCAGCCCTGGGCTTTCTTTTTAGCCCTCAGCAATTTACAGCGGCCTATGAATTGGCAGGCATCCCAGGGGAGGTTGCAGTAGCCGCGATTGGCCTGCTTTTTTTGATGTGGCAAGTGCCTTACCTGGTAGCCTTTATCTATCCGGTCAGGCACAAGATCTCGCTCTTGGAAGCCTTGATCATGCAAAGTTTGGGCTTAATAGGCGAAACATTCATCCTGTTCAGGATACCTGGGCAGCATGCAGTCTTGAAGTCGGGGATCACCCGCTTCATCGTATTTGATTTGGCTGGCCTGGCATTACTGGTAATTGCCTGGCTGATTGTTAACGGGATTATCCGTGAGATTGAGAGGAAAAATGGAATTTAAAGATCTTGTCGCCCGCACACGCAGTTACCGCCGCTTCGATCAATCTGCCTGGATCCCTCAGGAGACTTTGGAATCTTGGGCAGCTTTGGCCCGCCTTGTGCCGAGTTCGGCCAACATGCAAGGACTCAAG
>WOZB01000293.1 GCA_011620445.1 Anaerolineaceae bacterium
TAAAGCCTTCTACGTTCACCCAGCGCTGGGCGGTTCCAGCGGTGAAGATACCGTTTGGGCGGTAGCCCGGGATGCGGAGTTGGGGCCGGGTGCGCTCACGGCAACCCATTGCCAACACTACGGATTTGGCCTCAATATGGGCATAACCATAGTCCATACTGGAAAGCCAGATACGCCGGTCGGCCCCCAGGTCCATCACCATGGTGTTGAGTAGAAATTGGATGCCCAGGTTTTGGGCTTCGTCAATAAAGCGCTGCGCGTAGCTGGGGCCGGGCAAGTCTTCCTTGAAGATTTCCAAGCCGAAGCCGTTGTGAATGCACTGCAGCAGGATACCGCCGGGTTCGCGGTCGCGTTCGATCACCAGCACTTTCTCTGCGCCCTCACGTTTAGCCGCGACGGCTGCCGCCAGGCCTCCGGGACCGCTGCCAATGACCACAACGTCAAAAACACTTTGGTCAAGCATGCGGCAGCTCCTTGGTTTCGCGGTAGAGGAAAGGTGAGCCCATACCGCGTTTTGTGACTTCGAACGGGCTTTGGCCAGTTTCACGGCAGAGAATATCCACTACGCGGGGCATGTCAAAAGCGCCCTGGCAACGGCCGGTGCCCAGCCAGGTACGGCGTTTGATGGCGTCGTAGGTGAGGGCAGGGATAGGTGCGTGAATTTCACGGATAATCTCGCCTTCGGTGATATTCTCGCAGCGGCAAATCACTCGACCGAAGTGCGCGTCCTGGGTAACCAGCTTTTGGCGCTCGCTGTGGCTCATATTCCTGAAACGTGCCCTCGCAGGGCGGATCGGATTCCAATTCTTCTTTGGGGTTAGCTGCTCACCGCTCTCCCGCAGGAGAGCTACAACTTCTTCCGCGATGGCTGGGGCGGAGGTGAGCCCGGGAGATTCAATCCCGCCCAGGTTCACAAAGCCCTGCACTTCCTCAGGGATCTCAATGATGTAATCGTGATCATACCTTACACCCGGGGTCTTGCATGGGCCGTTGCCAAAGGGTCTTAAGCCGGCGAAAGAAGCGATTACCGAGCGCAGGTTAAGCGAAGGCACTAATTTTTGGGCGCCAATCCAAATTTCTTCGCCACCTTCCTGGGTGGAAGCGGTATCTTCTTTATCAGGTATGTCATTGTTGTTGGGGCCGCAAATGGTGTTGCCATGCACGGTAGTCGTAACCAAAATGCCTTTGCCCTTCTCATTAGGAACAGGGAAAAGGATGCTGGAGGTGGTGATGTCCGCGCGGTCAAAGACGTAATATTCGCCTTTGCGAGCCTTGATTTCAAATTCAGGGCGTACACCAGCCATATGCATGACTGCGTCCGCGTAGATTCCAGCTGAGTTGACAACCCAACGCGCGGAAAAGTCTCCACGGTTGGTGCGGACGCCGATGACGCGCTTACCTTCAAAAATGAAGTCCTTAAAAGCAGTGTTCAGCATCACTTTGGCACCGTTTAGAACTGCACTTTCGGCGGTAGCCACACACAATTGGAAGGGGTCGCAAACCCCACCTGTGGCAGCCCATAAAGCTCCGCTCACCTTGGGGTTGATGAGAGGTTCGTGGTGCTTCATTTCTTCCGCGCCAATCAGTTTCATTCCTGGTACGCCATTGCTGAGACCTTGTTGGTAAAGCACTTCCAGGGATGGCAATTCATCCTCACCGATGGCCACCACAAAGTCGCCCACGCGTTCGAACGCAAAATGCAGGTCGGCTGCTAACTCATCGAACATGGCATTGCCGCGTACATTCACGCGCGCTTTGAGGGAACCGGGGATGGGGTCGTAACCGGGGTGGACAATGGCAGAATTAGCACAGGTTGCGCCCATGCCGATATCGGCTTCCTTTTCGATCAGCAGAACCTTGTCTGAATATCGGCTGAGTTCACGGGCTATAAAACAGCCCACAACCCCTCCGCCGATGATCAAGTAATCATAAACTTCTGGCATTTAACCTCCAACTCCTTCTCGGAGTGCCCTTATTATAGCTTCAACAGGTGCGCGGAGTGCTAAAATCAGGCTAAGAGACGGGTAACTAAAGGAGCAAGGCATGGCAAAATGTGTTTTAGCAATTGACCAGGGAACCAGCAGCACGCGTACGATTCTTTTTAACCACGAAGGCCGCATCCTTGGGCAAAGCCAGAAGGAACATAAACAGTTCTACCCTAAACCCGGCTGGGTGGAGCATGATCCGCTTGAAATCTGGGAAAATACCTGCCAGCTCATCCAGCAAGTTCTGGCGGAGACTGGCGTTGCCAAAGATGATATTGCCGCTCTTGGCATTACCAATCAGCGCGAAACGACCCTGATCTGGCAAAAATCGACTGGCAAACCCATTCACAATGCCCTTGTCTGGCAGGATACGCGTACGGACGCAATCATCACCCAACTAGCCAGCACAGGCGGGCAAGACCGCTTTCGTGGCAAGGTGGGGTTGCCCCTGGCAACGTACTTTTCAGGTCCAAAAATTGCCTGGCTGCTAGAAAATGTACCGAATGCCCGTGAGCAATCGGAAGCAGGGGACTTGCTTTTTGGCACCATCGACACCTGGCTGATTTGGAATCTGACCGGGGGAACGAACGGCGGTCTGCACCTGACCGATGTAAGCAATGCCTCCCGCACCATGCTGATGAACCTGGATTCCCTCGATTGGGATGCGGACATGCTGGCTGAGCTGCAGATTCCCGAAACCCTTCTACCGACCATCATGCCTTCCAGCGGTTTTTATGGTGAATGCAGAATTGCAGACCTGGAAGGTGTACCTATTGCGGGTGACCTTGGCGACCAGCAAGCGGCACTCTTCGGGCAGAACTGCTTCAGGCCGGGTGAAGCCAAAAATACTTATGGCACAGGTTGTTTCATGCTCATGAACACCGGCAACTACCCGGTTCAGTCCCATCACGGATTGTTAACCACCCTGGGTTACAAAATCGGGCAGGAAGCGCCGGTCTACTGCCTGGAAGGCTCCATTGCCATCACTGGCGCCTTGGTGCAGTGGCTGCGCGATAATCTGCACCTGATTGAAAAGTCCAGCGATGTTGAAACGTTGGCGGAAACAGTTGAAGATAGCGGCGGCATTTACTTTGTACCGGCGTTTTCGGGCCTTTATGCGCCTTATTGGAAGAGTGACGCTCGCGGGGTAATTGTTGGCCTCACGCGCTTCATTAATTCAGGGCATATTGCCAGGGCGGTCTTGGAAGCCACGGCTTACCAGACCCGAGAGGTGCTGGATGCCATGTTCCAGGATTCAGGAGTGGAGCTGAAGGAACTGAGGGTGGATGGCGGTATGACAAGGAACAACCTGCTGATGCAGTTCCAGGCGGATATTCTGGGGGTGCCGGTCATCAAACCAGTTGTAGCTGAAACCACCGCGCTGGGCGCGGCTTACGCTGCTGGCCTGGCTGTGGGCTACTGGGAAAAGAAAGAAGAACTGATTGCCAACTGGCAGATGGATAGGCATTGGGAACCGGCCATTCTACCCGAACAGCGCGCCAGGCTTTACGCTGGCTGGAAAAAAGCCGTCACCCGCACCTTTGATTGGGTGGATTAGATAATTCAGCGTTGCAGCTAAACACAAAATCAAAACAAAGATCCCTCACTTCGTTCGGGATGATATGCTTAAGCTTTGTCATTCCGAGTGAAACGAGAAATCTTTGATAATTTTCTTAAGCTTTCATTAGCTTATCTGTGAGGGCAGGAGCGCGTAGAACTCTGCGGCTTTGACCATGTCATCCAACGGAACGCTATCAAGCACCGTATGCGCGGTCACTTCATCGCCCGGGCCAAAGCCAATGGTTGGGATTTTGGCTTTGCCACCCCAATAGATGCCATTCGTTGAGAAGGCCCATTTGCCTGAGGGATGTTCTGGCAGACCAATCAGCTTAGTGGTCTTCAAGCCTGCTTGCACGAGGTCGTGCTCGTCCGGTAGTACCCAGGCTGGGAAGTATTTATCCACAGGGAAGACAAATCCGGTATAAGAGGGTTCGTCGTAGAAAAGTTTCTCTACCTTCACGCGGGCTTTACTTTCTTCGGGGATGAGGTCTTCGATTTGTTTGATGGCCACTTCCTCGGTTTCGCCGAAGGTCATGCGGCGGTCAATGTAGATGACGGCTTCATCCGGCACAGCATTCAGGCTGGGGGTCTGCACTTTCATATCAGAAACTGTGATTTTTCCATTTCCCAGGAAGGGGTCATCGCCCAATTGTGGCTCGAGGTTCTTGATGCCTTCAATGACAGGCAGCAGCAGGTAAATGGCGTTGATGCCCAATTGATTGCTGGCTGCGTGCGCGCTCTTACCCTTTGCAGTCACTTTGAGCTCTATGCGCCCCTTATGGCCGCGGTAAACCTGCATTTTGGTGGGTTCGCCAATGACCACAAAGTCTGGCCGTGCTTTTGGATCGACTTCAACAAAAGTATTCGGGGCAATGCCGTCGCACCATTCTTCCATATTGCCGAAGTACCAGGCTGTCCATCCATCCAGCAGCCCCAGATCACGTGCAGCTGCCATGCCGTAAACCATGCCAGGCGTTGACCCTTTTTCGTCGCAGGCACCCCTGGCAAAAAGGACGCCGTTTTCCACTTTGCCCTCGAAAGGATCCCACTGCCATTCATGTAGGTCACCAACACCAACGGTATCAATATGCGAATCGAAAACAATTACTTTTTTCCCATCACCAATGCGCCCCATAATATTGCCCATCTTATCAAAACGGAC